>CAZJTB010000153.1:0-6631 GCA_964548485.1 uncultured Chryseobacterium sp.
CCGCGCTTCCCCTTCAAGGTGTTCGCCACCCGGCAGGATGCCTGGCGCTGGGCGCGCGAGCGGCAGCAGCTCATGCAGGCAGGCCTCCTGGAGCCGATCGCGCAAGGCCAGCGAATCCCCTGAGCCGCATGCGCGTCCTCCTCATCGTGGTTCTGCTCTTCTTCCGTGCGTCCCTCGCCGCGCAGCCCCTCGTGCTCGCCGGCTCTGCTTCGGGCACCGATGTGATCGTGGAGGCGCGGACCGATGGACAGGTGGATGCAGCACCGCTTCTCCGCGTGGTCTGGACGCAGGTGCCCGATGGACAGGCCTCCTGCACGCTCCAGTACCTTGGACAGGGAGCCGGTGATGCGCGCCTCCTGCTCGACCGCATCGCTGAGGCTGCCATCGGCGCTTACCTCGACGCCCGCGTGCGCTTCACCAAGACGGGGGTGCAGGGCGCCCTTCCAGCGGGCGCCATGGCTCGCGACATCAATGGCATGCTGGCGGCGCTGATCGATGCCGCTGGCACAGATATAGCCTTCACCGGCCTGAATGCCTCCACCGTGCAGCAGCTCGACCGATTGCTGCGCATCGACTGGAGCAAGGCCAGTTTCGGTGTTGACGGCGGAGCGGAGCAGGACAAGTACCTCGCCCTCTACTACTACGTGCGCACCCAGCGCCAGGAGCTGGAGCGCCAGGTGCGCGCCGATCTGCTGCCCTTCGCTGATGTGGCCGTGATGGGGCCGGCAAGGGGTAACCCGGGAACAACGGTGCGCGTGAACAGCACCTGCGGCACCGTGTTCGACGAGCAGAACTTCCTGTGCGCCCTGGATCTGCGCCTGGCCGACGCGGGCTCAGGCATCGGCTTGGAGCCCACATTGTCAGGTGCGACACTGGAATCGCTCGCCCAGCGCGCCGTTCAGCCGCCAGCCGCCCCGGCGGAGCAGGCCAAGGTGCGCAAGCGCGACCGCTGGCTGAAGCAGGAGCTCGAAGCCATCAACCAGCGCATCGACCGTATGGACCAGCGCAAGGAGCTCTGGGAGCTGCGCGATCGCATGGACGACATCGAGGACCGGCTCACCGGCCTTGAGCTGGACGTGAAGGAGGTGCGCGAGAAGCCGGATGCGGACAATGCCTCGGCCAACCTCGCCGCGCTCACCGGGAGGAACATCACCGTCCGGTTCGAGCGCAACAGCGTGGCGCTGGAGCCGGAGCAGCGCGTGCTGCTCAACGAGGTCTTCGAGCAGCTGGCCCGCTCGGCGCACGACAAGGTGCTCATCACCGGTTACACCGATCGCAGCGGCGATACCGCGCGAAACCTCTGGCTCAGCGAGCAACGCGCGAAGGCCGTGCGCGGCTACCTGCTGTCGCGGGGCATCAGCGCCGAGCGCCTGCTGGTGAACTACTATGGCGACAGCCGCAGCCTGGGCCGCGACCCCGGCGAGCGCCGCGTGGAGGTGGAGTGGCTGCGGTGAGCGGCCGCATCGATGGATGTTCGCGCATTGCCCGCCAATGGCTGAGGCCGCTTCCGGCGCTCTGCGATCGGGATTAACCAAATGGTTAATATTGCGGCCCCATGCCCGCCATCAAGGAATCGGACACCGAGCAGCGCATCCTCGAAGCGGCCCGGAGCGTGTTCATCCGCAAGGGCATGGCGGGCGCCCGCATGCAGGAGGTGGCCGACGAGGCGGGCATCAACAAGGCCCTGCTGCATTACTACTTCCGCGACAAACAGCGGCTCTTCGAGGGGGTGTTCAAGGGCGGCGCCGAGAAGCAGTTCAGTTGCATCTGGGGATCGTTGACGGAGTGCACCGACCTGTTCGAGGCCATTGAGCGTTTCGTGGCGGCCTATCTGGACCGCATGCTCGAGGACCCGCAGCTGCCGCTCTTCATCGCCAACGAGATGCAGCGCGACCCCGACGGCCTGCGCGCCTTCATCGACCGTGGCCACGCCTCACGCCATCACTTCATCCGCCTGGTGGAGGAGGCCCGGTCGCGCGGCGCCATCATCGACATCGAGCCGCGCGAGCTGCTCGTGAACATGCTCTCGCTCTGCGCCCATCCCTTCGTAGCGCGGCCCATGCTCGCGCACATCCACGGCCTCACCGACGAGGCCTTCCGGCGCATGATCCAGAAGCGGCGCCGCACCGTTCCCGAGTTCATCATCCGATCCATCCGCGCATGAACGACCTGTTGAAACGAAGGATATCCCTGATCGCGGGCGTGCTGCTCATCGTGGGCGGCGTGGCCACCTGCAAGCGGCTCGCCGGCAGCGGCCGCTCGCCCGAGCGCGCCAACGGCCCTGCGGCTCCACGCCCTGTGCGCGTGATGGAGGCCCGCAATGGCCCCGTGCGCATCGCCATCCCCGTCACCGGCCGCGTGCGCGCCACGGACCGCATGCTCATCACCGCCGAGGTGGGCGGCACCCTGCTGCGCACGGCGAAGCCCTTCCGCGATGGCGCGGCCTTCGGCCGGGGCGAGGTGCTCTTCCGCATCGATGATGGCGAGGTGCGCGCGCAGATCAATGCCCAGCAGAGCGCCTTCATCCGCAGCCTGGTGCAACTGGTGCCCGATATGCGGATCGACCGGCCGGACGATGCCGCCAAATGGGAGACCTATTTGAGGAGCGTGCCGGTGGAGGGCGCGCTGCCCGAGCTGCCCAGGCTGAGCAGCGATCAGGAGCGCAATTACCTCGCGGGCCGGGGCGTGCTCGATCAGTATTACGGCATCCGTGCGCTCTACGAGCGCCTGCAGAAGTACCTGGTCACGGCGCCCTTCGATGGGGTGGTGGTGGCCGCAGGCGTGGAGCCGGGCACCATCGTCACCCCGGGCACGCGCCTGGGCGAGTTCATCGCGCCGGGGTCGCTGGAGCTGGAATCGGCGATCGGCGCGAGCGAGCTGAAGCATGTGCGCGTGGGCGATACGCTGCGCTTCAGCGCGGAGGACGGCGGCACGGCCAAGGGCCGCATCATCCGCGTGGGCGAGAGCATCGATGCGGCCACCCAGACGGTGAAGGTCTTTGTGCAGGTGAGCGGCAAGGGCCTGCGCGACGGGCTCTATCTCGCGGGCACCATCGAGGGCGGTGCGGTGGAGAATGCCATCGCGGTGCCGCGCAGCGCGCTCACCGATGATGGCGCGCTCTATACCGTGAACGATTCGACCCTCGCGAAGAGCGTCGTCACCATCGTGCATCAGGGCGTGGAGACGGCCGTGGTGCAGGGTGTGGCGGATGGCAGCTTGGTGGTCACCGATCGATTGAGCGGCGCCTTTGAAGGCATGCGCGTGGCACCCTTGAAGCCATAACCACCGCAACGACGCAATGGCGCAACGAATGCAAGCGCAAGGCATGCACGAGAACCGGATCGCAGAGGGCATCGTCGAAGCCGCATTCCGTGTGCACCGTTGGTTCGGTCCCGGTTTGCTGGAGAGCGCCTATGAGGCCTGCCTTGCATACGAGCTGGCTGAGGCCGGTTTCAGTATCGAGCGACAGGTGCCGCTGCCTTTGGTCTATCGCGAGGTGCGGTTGGATGCGGGGTATAAGCTCGATATCTGGGTGGACCGCAAAGTGATCGTGGAGGTGAAGGCGGTGGAAGAGCTGCATCCGGTTCACTTGGCGCAGGTGATCACCTACCTCAAGCTCACGGACAATCAGCTCGGCCTGATCATCAATTTCAATTCGGCTCTTCTGAAGAACGGGATCAAGAGGGTCGTGAACAATCTGGTCGAGCCATGATGATAGCACGGTCAGCGCATTCACGGACACGCATGGAGGAACTGAGCGGAATCCTGCATGCGCTGCTCCTCGATTCCACGCGTCGGGCCGTTGCGTCGTCGCGTCGTCGCGGTTCACACCCTCAGCAGCCATGAAAGGACTCACCGCCTACTTCCTCAAGTACCGCGTGGCCGCGCTCGCGGTCATGATCTTCTTCCTGCTCTTCGGCATCATGGGCCTGAAGCGCACGCGCAGCTCGCTCTTCCCGGAGGTGGAGAGCCGCGTGATCCAGGTGCAGGTGATCTATCCCGGCGCCTCGCCCGAGGAGGTGGAGCAGGGCGTGGTGCTCCGCATCGAGGACGATGTGAAGGGCGTGAGCGGCGTGGAGCGCATCAGCAGCGTGAGCCAGGAGAACGGCGGCATCATCACCGTGGAGGTGATCAAGGGCTTCGACACCGACGTGGTGCTCCAGGACGTGAAGAACGCCGTGGAGCGCATCCCGCAGCTGCCCGAGGGCATGGAGCCCATCCGCACGGTGAAGCTCGAGAACATCCGTCCGGCGGTCACCTTCGCGCTTACCGGCGACGCCATTCCGCTGAAGGCGCTGAAGAGCGCCTCGCAGCGCGTGGAACAGGACCTGCGCAGCATCCCGGGCATCAGCAAGGTGGAGGTGACCGGCCTGCCCGAGGAGGAGATCGAGGTGGCCTTCCGGGAGGCCGACCTGCGCGCGGCGAACCTCACGCTGGCCCAGGCATCAGCCGCGCTGCGCGCCGCCAACATCGATGTCACCGGCGGCAAGGTGAAGACGCCCGATGAGGAGCTGCTCATCCGCGTACGCGATAAGCGCTACGATGCCGATGGCCTGCGCGCCACGGTGATCCGCGCGGGCGCCGATGGCCGCGTGCTGCGCCTGGGCGATGTGGCCGATGTGCGCGACACCTGGGCTGATGATCCGGCGCGCAACTACGTGAACGGCCAGCCCAGCGTGGTGGTGAACGTGAGCAGCACCGTGAGCGAGGACATCCTCTTCATCGCTGACACCACCGTGGGCTACGTGAATGCGCTCAACGAGCGCGGCGGTCCCATCCGCGCCGAGCTCATCGTGGATGCCACCACCGTGCTGCGCCAGCGCATCGACATGCTGCTCACCAACGGCGCGCAGGGCTTCGCGCTGGTGCTCATCACGCTGGCGCTCTTCCTCAACTGGCGGCTGGCCTTCTGGGTGGCGCTGAGCATCCCGGTCTCCTTCGCCGGCATGTTCATCCTGGCGCCGGGCTTCATCACCATCAACGTCATGAGCCTCTTCGGGATGATCCTCGTGGTGGGCATCTTGGTTGACGATGGCATCGTGATCACCGAGAGCATCTACCAGGAGCACGAGCGCGGCCTGCCCCCGGTGAAGGCGGCCTTTGTGGGCATCAGCAAGGTCATCGGCGCGGTGATCAGCTCGGTGCTCACCACCGTGGCGGCCTTCACCACCTTCTTCTTCATCGAGGGGCGCCTGGGCGATTTCGCGCCGGCGCTCGCTTTCGTGGTCATCGCCACGCTCATGGTCTCGCTGATCGAGGCGGCCTTCATCCTGCCCGCGCACGTGGCGCACTCCAAGGCGCTCACCGACCCCCGGCGCAACCGCTTCGAGCTCTTCATGGATAGCGTGATGGGCCGCCTGCGCGACCGGCGCTACGGGCCCTTCTTCGACCGCATCCTGCGCAACCGCACGCTCACCTTCGGCATCGCCTTCTTCGCGCTGGCGCTCACCATCGGCTCCATCGGCGCGGGCATCATCAAGACCACCTTCTTCCCGGTGATCGAGCGCGATGACGTGGCCGTGGAGCTGGAGATGGTGGCCGGCACCCGCGAGCACATCGTGTTCGCCGAGCTGCAGCGCATCGAGCGGCTCGCCTGGCAGGTGAATGAGGAGATGAGCGCCGGACGGCCGGACAGCCTGGACGTGGTGCTGAAGGTCCAGACCATCCTGGGCCCGCGCGCCGAGCAGGGCAAGCTCAACATCATCCTGCTCGATGGCGAGAAGCGGGGCTTCCGCGCCGAGGAGGTCACCAACCGCCTGCGCGAACGGGTGGGGCAGGTGCCCGGCGTGGCCAATCTCACCTTCGGCCTGGCCACGCCCTTCGGGAAGCCGGTGAGCGTCTCGCTCCGCAGCCATGACCTGTCGGAGCTTAATGCCGCGAAGGGTGAGCTGCGCGCCGAGCTGCAGAAGCTGCCCACCCTGCGCGATGTGGTGGACACCGACCGTCCGGGCAATCGCGAGGTGGTGCTGCGGCTGAAGGAGCAGGCGCGCCTGCTGGGGCTCACCACGCAGGAGTTCATCGGCCAGGTGCGGCAGGCCTTCTTCGGTCTCGAGACCCAGCGCGTGCAGCGCGGCGAGGACGAGGTGAAGGTGTGGGTGCGCTACGACGAGGACTCGCGCGCATCGCTCCGCGACCTGGAGGACATGCGCATCCGCACCGCCGATGGGCGCGCCTTCCCGTTGAGCGAGCTCGCCACCTACCGCATCGAGCGAGGCATCCGCAGCATCGGCCACCTCGATGGCAAGCGCGAGGTGCGCGTGGAGGCCGACCTGGCCAGCAGCGCGCAGAGCGCCACCGATGCGCAGGCGTTGATCCGATCCGAGGTTATGCCGGCGATCCTGGCGCGGCATCCGGGCCTCAGCTACAGCTTCGAGGGGCAGGGTGAGCAGAGCCGCAAGGTGGGCGGCTCGGCCGCGCGCGTCATGCCCATCACGCTCACCATCATGGTCTTCCTCATGATCATCGCGCTGCGCTCAGTGCCGCAGGCGCTGGTCATCGTCCTGGGCCTGCCGTTCGCCTTCATCGGCATCGCCTGGGGCCATTGGATCCATGGCGTGCAGATCAGCCTCTTCAGCTTCTTCGGCATGATCGCGCTCATCGGCGTGATGGTGAACGATTCGCTGGTGATGCT
>CAZJTB010000154.1:0-6603 GCA_964548485.1 uncultured Chryseobacterium sp.
GGAAGGGCAGCTTCCTGCTCACCGCCAACCTGGTGGGCATCACCTACGATGGCCCCCTCAACACCGCGCTGGCCAATGAGCTGCTCGGCGGCCTGCGGCCGGGCATCAACGGCACGTGGAGCGTGGGCCTCCAGCGCAACCTCAGCAGCAACCTGCAGATCGACCTCACCTACAATGGACGGCGCAGCGAGGGCGTGCCCGTGGTGCACGTGGGCGGCGCGCAGGTCCGCGCCTTCTTCTGAGCGGGCTTGCTACTTCAGGTTGAAGCTGGCCTTTGACACCAGCGCGCCGGCCTCGTAGAGCTCCACGATGTACTGGCCGCTGCGCAGCGCCTCGCCGCCGGTCCAGAAGATGCAGGCATCCACCGGCTGGTTCTGGTAGTTCACCTCGCGCTTGGCGCTGTACTCGCCCTCCACGCCGTTGAACTTGAAGCGGCCGCCGCCTTCGCTCGTGGGCAGCACCTTGCCATCGGGCGAGATCACGCGCATGTAAATGGTCTTGTCGCCCGCATCCGTCACCTTGTTCTCGCCCAGCGTGAAGCAGCACTTCACCATCTCGGCCTTGCTGGCCCGCTCGGTATCCACCTGCTTGCCGCTGTTGCGCACGAAGAGCGCGCCGGCGGTGATGGCCGTGGTATGCAGGACGGCGCCCTTCGCCACCTTGCCCTGCAGGGCCTCCTTCTCACTGGCCAGCGCCTGCTTCTGCGCCTTCTCCTCGCCCAGCTCCTGCGTGAGCTGGCGCTTCTCAGCCGTGAGCTGCTGGTTGCGCTGATTGAGCGTATCGATGGTGTAGATGTAACCCTTCATGATCTCGCGCAGGGTGGCGGCCTCCTTCCTGGCCTTGGCGAGGTCGTAGCTGCCGCGCTTCACCTTGTCCAGCAGCTCCTCGATCTGCTGCTTCTGCAGCTCCATCTCGGTCTTGATCTGCTCGTTCTCGGTCTTGAGCG
This sequence comes from uncultured Chryseobacterium sp., assembly GCA_964548485.1. GTDB lineage: Bacteria > Bacteroidota > Bacteroidia > Flavobacteriales_F > PHOS-HE28 > PHOS-HE28. The sequence goes on from CAZJTB010000154.1 coordinate 947, forward strand.
TGTCGTAGCTGCTCAGCATGCTCTCGAGCATGGCGGTCACATCGTCCTTCTGGGTGGTGAGGGTGGCCACCTGCTGCTGCGTCTGTTCCACTTCCTTGCCCCGGGCCATGAGCATCCAGAGCAGCACCACGTTGCTGATCAGCAACAGCACCACCAGCAGCAACAGCCCGGTGTTCGAGCGGTTCTTCGTTGTTCCGTTGTTCGGTTGTTCCATAGGTAGCTTGGGCATGCGCCCGAATCAGCGGGCTAAATTACTCCCGGCCCAAGGGGCGCCCAGGCGTCCGGGCCGCGCTTATCAACAGCATGGTGAAGACACCGCGCTCCACCTTGAGGCTCTGGGCCGAGGACCTCTTCGGGCTCTTCATCCCGCGCCGCTGCGCGGGTTGCGACGACACCCTCATGCGGTTCGAGGAGGTGCTGTGCACGGGCTGCATCACGGAGCTGCCCTTCACCCGCTTCCACGAGGATCCCAGGAATCGCGTGGAGCAGCTGTTCATGGGCAAGGTGGAGCTTGAGGCGGCGAGCGCCCTGTTGCACTTCGCAGCGGGCGGCATGGTGCAGCGCATCCTGCACCGGGTGAAGTATGCGCACGACCTCGAGGCCGGCCAGCTGCTGGGCGGGCTGATGGCCAGGGACCTCGCCGGCAGCGCGCGTTTCGCCACCGTGGATGCGCTGCTGGCCGTGCCATTGCATGCCGCCAAGGAGCGCAAGCGCGGTTACAACCAGAGCCAGTTGCTGGTGGATGGCATCCGCGAGGAATGGGGGAGGGACAACCCGAAGCATGCGCTGCGCAGGGCGGAGCGCACCACCACGCAGACCCGCAAGGGCCGCATGGACCGGTGGCGCAATGTGAAGGATGCCTTCGTGGTGGCCGATCCGGCAGCGCTGCAGGGCCGACACGTGCTGCTCATCGATGATGTGGTGACCACGGGCGCCACCATCGAGGCGTGCGCCCTGGCGATGAGCGAGCTGCCCGGCACGCGGGTGAGCGTGTTCGCGGCGGCCTGCGCATGACCGGTATTTTCGCGCCCGCATGACCGCCACACCACCACGATCAGGAAAGAATTCCGCCGAGCGCGTCAGCGCCTACGATGCGCTGGGCCCCCGGATGCGCGAGCTGCTCGACGATGAGCGCGATGCGATCGCGGCCATGGCCAACTTCAGCGCGCTGCTGATGGAGACCTTCGGCTGGCATTGGATCGGCTTCTACCGCGTGGCCGGCGCGGAACTCGTGCTGGGCCCGTTCCAAGGCCCCGTGGCCTGCTCGCGCATCGCTTTCGGCAAAGGCGTCTGCGGCTCGGCCTGGAAGGAGGAGCGCACCATCGTGGTGCCCGATGTGGCGCAGTTCCCCGGGCACATCGCCTGCAGCCCGCACACGCGCTCGGAGATCGTGGTGCCCATCCGCGACCGCGATGGGCGCATCGCCGCCGTGCTCGACATCGACAGCACCACCCCGGATGATTTCGGGACGGTTGACGTGCACGCCCTGGAGACCCTGTGCGAGGTGCTTCAACCCCTGTTCGAATGACCATGCGCCGCGCGGCCTGGGCGATCATGCTGCTCGCCACGGGCTGCGCGCAGGTGCGCGAGATCTCCGGCGGGGAGCGCGATGTGGCCGGTCCCCGGCTGGTGGAGTCGTTCCCGTCTAATGGGGCCACGCGCTTCAATGGCGACCGTTTCCTGCTGCGCTTCGATGAGCGCATCCAGGTGGAGCGCACGCGCGAGGGTCTGCTGGTATCGCCGCCCATGGATCCGCCGCCTACCCTGCAGATGCGCGGCGCGCGCGAGCTGGAGGTGCGGCTGCATGCGCCGCTGCTCCCATCAACCACCTACTCCTTCGCCGTGGGCGAGGTGGTCAAGGACCTTACGGAAGGCAACCGGGCCAGCGGCCTGGACTTCGCCATGAGCACTGGCGACCACCTGGACAGCTTGCGCATAACGGGCACACTGACCGATGCGTTCAGCCGCGCGCCATTGGATCAAGCCCTGGTGATGCTTTTTGAGGCGGTCGACAGCACTGGCTTCGCCACAGGGCGCCCATCCTTCATCACGCGCACGGATCACTCGGGGCGCTACCAACTGCAGCGGCTGCCCGCCCGCCCCTTCCGGCTGGTGGCCTTGCGCGACCTGAACTCCAACTACCGGTATGACCTGCCCGGCGAGGAGATCGCATTCCACGACGCTCCGGTGGTGCCTTCCGCCTCCGTTGACACCCTTGCTGCGCCGACCCACCTTCGGTTGTTCCAGGAGCGGAGCATGGTGCAGCAGATCCGCGAAGCAACGGTGTTGCCTGACCGTGCCTGGCGCCTGGTGCTGGCCAGGCCTGCGGAGCGCATCGCGGTGCGCGATTTGGAGCGCACCGGCGGCAGCTTGACCTGGCGCGTGGAATGGGGCGATGGCAGGGACACCCTGCTGCTTTGGCCATCGGACACCACCGCGCTGCAGCAGGGTCGCTATGAGGTGAGCACGGGAGAAGGCGCGGTGGACACCTTGCGGTATCGGCCGCTGCAGCCAATGCCCTTCGCCCTCACCGCCACCGGCGCATCCTTGCCCCTGGCCGATGGGCTTCTGGTGCGGATCGAGGCCTCGAGGCCGATCCGCGCCTTCAGCACGGCGCTCATGGCGCTTCGCACGGACAGCACGAGCCTGCCGTTCGAGATGCAGGAGGATTCGACGCAGGCGCGCGTCCTCTGGCTGCGCGCAGCCCTGCCCCCTGGCAAGGGAGCCACCTTCACGCTGCTCCCCAAGGCCCTGCGCGACATCTACGGAGGCACGAACGACACGTTGCGCATCGCCGTGGGCGTGGCGGAGGAAAGCGCCCTCGGGAAGCTGCGTGTCACCCTCCAGGCCGAGGGCCTCAGCGGCGCGCCCCTGGTGCTCGAGCTCATCGATGCCCAGGGCCGCACCGCGCGCAGGGCAGCGGATACGGCAAGCGGTGCGAGCGTGGCGTGGAGCCGGGTGCAGCCGGGCAACTACACCATGCGGCTCATCGAGGACATCAATGGGAACGGCCGGTGGGACACCGGCGATTGGCGCTCAGGGCGCCAGCCGGAGCGCGTATGGCTTCACACAGCGCCGATCAATGTGCGCGCCGCCTGGGACATGGGCGTGGAGTGGCGCCTGGACCAGGACTGAGCAGGGGAACCCGAAGCGGAAGACCCCGTAGAAGGGCCGCCACCACCCCGCTCTTCGGTGGAACGGATGCCCCTGATAGCCCATTCTGACCGCAGTGAATCGCACTGCCGCGCCCTGCTCATCCTGGCGCTCCTGAGCCTGCTCGCCCTGGGCGCCGCAGCGCAAACGAGCACTGGCCTGCCCACGCGCGGCAAACGGTTCTGGGCGGCCTACATGCAGAATGGATTCGGCGCGCAGAACCTGCGCGTGCATGTGATCACGAGCGGCGCCACCTCGGGCACTGTAAGCATCCCCCTGCTGGGCTGGAGCACGAGCTTCAGTGCCGCAGCGAACAGCACCACCATCGTGGAGGTGCCCACCTCGGCGGAGACAACGGGCTCGGAGACGGCCCAGGGCAAGGGTGTGCTGATCGAGACCGCCGACAGCGTGAACGTGCTGATCTCGAGCTTCCAGAATTACACCCACGAATCCACGCAGGTGCTTCCGGAGCCCTCGCTGGGCATCGCCTACCGGGTGGATGCCTACCGGGGGCTTCCGAACTTCAATAACCTGCACAAGAGCGAATTGCTCGTCCTGGCCACTGCCAATGGCACACAGGTGCGTATCACGCCATCGGTGAACACCGCGGGCGGGCGTCCAGCGGGCGTTCCATTCACGGTGAACCTGAATGCCGGGCAGACCTATCAGGTGCAGGCGGCGCAGGACATGCTCGACCTCACCGGCACGCTGGTGGAGGCCACCGACGCGAGCGGTCCGTGCCGGCCCTTCGCCGTTTTCGGCGGGTCGATGTGCGCCACCGCGCCCGGAGCCTGCTCGGCCTGCGACCACCTGGTGGAGCAGTGCTTTCCGCTGAATGCCTGGGGCACGCGTTACTACACGGTGCCGGTGCAGGGCGTCACCGGCGTCACCTACCGGGTGATGGCGCACCTGAATGGCACGTCGGTGACCATCGGCGGGGGCGCCCCCACCACGCTGAATGCCGGCCAGACGCATGAGGTCAACGGCACCGCGACGCCGGTCTGCATCGTGGCATCGCAGCCGGTGAGCGTGGCCCAGGTGCTGGAAGGGTACAGCTGCGCCGGCAACGGCGATCCATCGCTCTTCCTCCTCTCGCCCGCCGAGCGCATGAGCACCTCGGCGCGCTGGTCCACCCTGTCCAGCTCGCAGCTCAGCTCGCACAGCGTGAGCATCGTGGTGCCCGCCACCGCTGTGAACCAGGTGTTCCTGAACGGATCACCGGTCAGCGCGGCGCTCTTCCAGCCTTATGCCGGCTGCCCCGATCGCCGCCATGCCCGGGTGCCTGTTCCGGCAGGCAATCATCGCCTCCAATGCGCGGCCGGCTTCCAGGCCTACGTGCTGGGGCTCGGTTACGGCGAGAGCTATGCCACCGGTGTTCACGACCTGAAGGCGGTGCCCGTGCAGCCCGATTCGACCATCTGCGGCGCAGGGACCGTGACGCTGACAACGCCCGAACCGCTGGCCAACGCCCAATGGGTGGCGATGAGCAACCCTGGCGTGGTGCTGGCCACCGGCAACAGCTACACGGTAACACCCACGCAGAGCGAGAGCTATCGTGTCACCGGGCAACTGCCCGCCAGCGGCTGCCCGCGCGAGTTCACCTACAACGTGGGCATCCCGCTCACCATCCCCACGCTGCTCACCGCCAACAACCAGCCCACCATCAACGTGTGCCAGTACGAGCCGGTGCAGCTCGGCCTGGTGCCCCCGCCGGACCCGGCGTGGTTCAACATCCACTGGTGGCCCGCCACTTCGCTGAACAACCCTACGTCGAACGCCCCCATCGCCACACCGCTCGCCACCACCTGGTATGGGGTGAGCGTGCAGAGCCCCACCGGCTGCGGCGATATGATCGACAGCATCCTCGTGACGGTGACTCCGGGAGCCATCATCGACCTGGAGGTGAGCGCGCAGCCCGCCACGGTCTGCGCGGGCAACACCACGCAACTGACCAGCAGGGTGCTGAGGGCGCGCGCGCGCGATGCCTTCGATGCCGCGCCAGCGCCCATCTGGACCGCGATCCAGGGCGGCACCATCAGCAACGCCTGCGGGAGCTTCACCGGAAGCGCGCTCTACTTCAACGGCAATGGCCAGCGCAGCGCGCAGACCCTCGCCTACAACACGACGGGCGGCGGCTTCGTGCGCTTCAGGCTGAAGATCGCCAATGGCCTGCCCCCATGCGAGGATGCCGATCCCGGCGATGATGTGGTGCTGGAGTACTCCACCAACAACGGCATCAATTGGACGGTCTTCTCCACCTTCAACGAAAATGCCTTCCCCGGCTTCGAGGCGGTGAATGCGGCCATCCCTGTTGCCGCGCAAGCCGCAAGCACCATGTTCCGCGTGCGGCAGCTTGCCAACCAGGGCGCCGGCCACGACAACTGGGCCATCGATGATTTCGTGCTCGCGCTCTATGACAATGCCTTCGCCAGCTACAGCTGGAGCCAGCCAGCGACGCTGAGCAATGCCGCCATCCATACCCCGGTGGCCACGTCTGCCGCTTC
>CAZJTB010000155.1:0-6575 GCA_964548485.1 uncultured Chryseobacterium sp.
CCAGTGCTCCGCGCAGCTCCGCTATCGCCTCCTTCTCCACGGGGTCGATGTAGATGGTGCGCCGATCGGGGAAATTGGTGATGCCCGCATAGGCCAGCGCGAATGGCCGCGCACCGGAAGCAACGGGAGCCAGCGCCTCCACGAGCTTCTCTTCCAGCCCATCGCCCGCATCGATGAAGAACAGCGTGATGTGCGGCATCAGCTTGCGCCCGCTGAAGCCGCCGATGCGCGCATGAAGCAGCTCCCGCATGGATTCGACCACCGCGCTCACTTCAACCGAAGGCTCGATCACCAGCAGGTAGCGGTGCGTGGCGGCCATGCGCGCAAAGCAAAGCAAGGGCATCGCCACCTTTGGCCACCGCCTGCGCCAAATGGCGCGCTGGCGGGCAGGCATGTGCTATGGCGTGAAGGCCCGTACGGAGATGTCGCTGCGCATCGCGAAGAGCCGCGGCAACAAGGAGGCTGCCGAGAAGCTCAAACGCCTGCTGAGCCCCTACCCTGAGCTCGACCTGCACTACGCCAACGCCTTCACCCATCCCAAGCTGGTGGTGTACACCGCCGAGGCCCCGAACGAGCCGAGGATCTCCACCTGGGGACTGGTGCCGGGCTGGACCAAGGACGACGCCCAGCGCAAGCAGCTCTGGAACCAGACGCTCAACGCGCGCGGGGAGACCCTCTTCGAGAAGCCCGCCTTCCGCCATGCGGCGCGCAGCCAGCGCTGCCTCGTGCATGTGGAGGGCTTCTATGAGCACCACCACCTCGGCAAAAGGACCTATCCCTACTTCATCCACCTGAAGGATAGGCCGCACTTCGCCCTGGCAGGGGTGTGGGAGCAATGGAAGGACAAGGGAACGGGCGAGCTGCTGCACACCTTCAGCATCGTCACCACCGAGGGCAATGATCTGCTGAAGCGCATCCACAACAATCCGAAGCTCGAAGGGCCCCGCATGCCGGTGATCCTCACCGAGGAGGAGGAGGCGCAATGGCTGGCGCCCATCAATAGCCCGGCGGATGAGGAGGCCATCAAGCGCCTGATCAAGCCCTACCCCGCTGAAGCTATGCAAGCGCACCCGGTGAAGCCGTTGCTTGGGAAGGAAGGCACAGGCAACGCGCCCGGCGCCAGCGACCCCTTCGATTACCCGGAGCTGCTGCTGGCCGACCCGTTGCTCTAGAAGCCGTCTCAAAATAGTTCTTGGTAGCGAGCCGGAGGAATCTCGGGGCCAGCCAAGGCGCGAAACCCGCGCATAGCTGGATGCTCTGTAAGGGTTGAGCAACGAAGGATGGCCCCGAAAGACCCCGGTGCAGCCCGAAGGATTATCCTGAGATGGCTTCTAGTACGGCCACGAAATCATCCGGCACGGATACCGAAGCAGGCCCGCGCGGAGTTCTATCCGCACGAGGCTATCCGCAACCGCCGTGTTCAAAACTGGCGCGCCGCATGCAGGAAGCCCGGCATGGCGCCCGGATAGCTTGCGCGCTGAACATGAGACGAGCATTCATCCTGTTGACCGCCCTGAGCCTGGGCTGGCTCTCGCTTGGCAGCGGCTGGGCGCATCAGCCCCCGCAGGGCGATGCGCCGCGCCCGGTTCGCGCGCCGGCCCCCCCGCCCTTCCTGGCTGCGCCTTCGCACTGGGCCGATTCCATGCTCAGCACCCTCAGCCTCGATGAGCGCATCGCCCAGCTGATGATGGTGGCCGCCTACAGCAACAAGGATGCGAAGCACGAGAGCGAGACCGAGCAGCTCATCCGCGAGCGCAACATCGGCGGCCTCATCTTCTTCCAAGGAGGCCCGGCGCGCCAGGCGAGGCTCACCAACCGCTACCAGGCAGTCGCGAAGACGCCGCTCCTCCTGGGCATGGACCTCGAATGGGGCCTGGCCATGCGCCTGGACAGCACCATGCGCTTCCCGCGGCAGATGGCACTGGGCGCCATCCAGGACGATGCGCTGGTGGAGCAGATGGGGCTCGAGATCGCGCGGCAGATGAAGCGCCTGGGCGTCCACGTGAGCTTCAGCCCGGTGGTGGACGTGAACAACAACCCGGCGAACCCCGTGATCAACGACCGCAGCTTCGGCGAGGACCGCGAGAACGTGGCGCGCAAGGGCATCGCCTACATGCGCGGCCTGCAGAACGGCGGCGTCATCGCCACCGCCAAGCACTTCCCCGGCCACGGCGACACCGACAGCGACAGCCACCACGCGCTGCCCATGATCGCGCACAGCCGCACGCGCCTCGATTCGCTGGAGCTCTACCCCTTCCACCGCCTCGTGGAGGAAGGCCTCGGGGCCATCATGGTGGGCCACCTGGAGGTGCCCGCGCTCGACAGCAGCAAGCGGCTGCCCAGCACGCTCAGCAAGCCCATCGTGAGCGACCTGCTCGGCCGCGAGATCGGCTTCAGCGGGCTGGTGTTCACCGACGCGCTCAACATGAAGGGCGTGGCCAATGCCGACAAGCCCGGCGAGATCGAGCTGCGCGCCCTGCTAGCCGGCAACGATGTGCTGCTCTTCCCGCAGGACCCCGTGAAGGCCATCGCGCGCATCCGCAAGGCGGTGGATGATGGCGAGATCGACGCGGCGCTGATCGAGCACAAATGCCTGAAGCTGCTGCGCGCCAAGGAATGGGCCGGCCTGGCCAAGCCGCAGGCCGTTGCCCTCGAAGGAATCGGCGACGACCTGAACACCACATGGGGCATGCAGCTGCGCCGCGCCCTCTACGGCGGCGCCATCACCGTTGCCAAGGACCACAAGGGCCTCCTGCCGCTGCCCCTCGGCGGTCAGCGCATCGCCAGCGTGGTCATCGGCGATACGCTCGGCAACCCCTTCCAGCAATCGCTGGCGCGCTTCGCCGATGTGAAGCAGTTCCGTTGCGACAAGACCATCACGCGCGACAGCCTGCAGGAGCTGCTGCGCAGGCTGGAGGGCTTCGACCGCGTGGTGGTGAGCGTGCACAACACCACCTGGCGGGTCAACAAGGACTTCGGCATCCCCGAGGGCAGCATGGACATCGTGCGCGAGATCGCCGCGCGCAAGCCCACCGCTTTCGTGCTCTTCGCCAATCCGTACCGCCTCGCGCGGGCCTATGGCGCGCACATGCTCGCCAGCGTGGTGGTGGCCTACGAGGAGACCGAGGACACGCAGGACCTCGCGGCGCAGGCGCTCTTCGGCGGCATGGGTGCCAGCGGAAGGCTGCCCGTATCGGCCAACTCCTACTTCCGCATGGGCGACGGCATGGACCTGGAACCCACCGGATGCTTCCGCTATGCCATGCCCGAGGCGCTCGGCATGCGCGGCATCGACCTGCAGGGCATCGACGACATCGTGGCCAACGGCATCAAGCAGCAGGCCTATCCCGGCGCGCAGGTGCTGGTGGCCGTCGATGGCCAGGTGGTGTGGAACAAGGCCTACGGGCACAGCACCTACGAGAAGAAGCGCCGCGCGCGCACCGACGACCTGTACGACCTGGCCAGCATCACCAAGGTGGCCAGCACCACGCTCGCCTTGATGAAGCTGGTGGATGAGGGCCTGGTGGACCTGGACAAGCCGGTGGGGCATTACCTCACCGAGATCGAAGGCGAGTTCACCGCGCATGCGCGCATGAGCCTCCGCGACATCCTCACGCACCAAGCGGGGCTGAAGGCCTTCGTGCCCTTCCAGAACAAGCTGATGAAGGATGGCCGGTTCAAGCCGGGCGTGGCCAGCGATACCGCCAGCGCCACCCACGGCGTGCGCGTGGCCGAAGGCCTCTACATCCGCAACGAGTACCGCGACAGCCTGCTGCTGTGGGTGCTGCGCACGCCGCTGGAGCAGAAGGGCCAGTACGTGTACAGCGACATGGGCTACTACCTGCTGCAGGAGATCATCGAGCGGACAGCCGGCATGCCGCTGGACCGCTACGTGCGCGCCACGTTCTACGAGCCGATGGGCGCCTACACCCTCACCTACCGGCCGCATGAGCGCTTCGCGAAGGAGCGCATCGCGCCCACGGAGTATGATGTGGCCTTCCGTGGGAGGCAGATCCAAGGCGACGTGCACGACCCCGGCGCGGCCATCAAGGGCGGCGTGGCCGGCCATGCCGGTCTCTTCGGCGATGCGAACGACCTGGCCAAGGTGATGCAGCTGCTGGCCAACGGCGGCACCTACGGCGGGCATCGCTACCTGAGCGAGCGCGTGGTGCAGGAATTCACCAAGTGCCAGTTCTGCAAGCCCGATGGCAGCGGCAACCGGCGCGGACTGGGCTGGGACAAGCCCGTGCGCAACGGCAAGGGCGGCCCTACCTGCGAGTGCGTGAGCTACGCCAGCTTCGGGCACACCGGCTTCACGGGCACCATGGCCTGGGCCGATCCCGAGCAGCGGGTGGTGTACATCTTCCTCAGCAACCGCGTCTATCCCAACGCCACGGCCAACAAGCTGCTGGAGCTGGGCATCCGCACCAAGGTGCAGGAGGTGGTGCATGCAGCGGTGGCCGCGCGCGCGCAGCCCGTGCGCATCGAATCGCGAAGCGGGCGCCAGGCGCCGCGCTGATCACGCTCACTCCAAGGCCACGCGGCCGGTCCACCTGAGGCCCTCGCCCTCCACGGTGAACACGGCGATGCCCATGGCAGTCCCGGTGCGGGGTACCAGAAACGGCCATTGATCGATCGCGCCTTCGCGCAGCAAGCGGCCCAGCGCATCGCGCAGCGTGTAGCGCGCAGCGCCCTCGCCGCCGCCGATCCAGAGCTGCCCGTCGGCTGAATGGCTGACCCGGATCGCTGCCTGCGCCTGACGCCGGACCGCCACGATGCGGCTCAGGCTCCCGCTGCCATCGGCATCGATCTGCCGCAAGCGGTAGTAGCTGGTGCCGGGCAGCGGCGACGCATCGTCGAACACGTAATCGCGCCGTTGCTGCGAATGGCCGGCTCCAGGCAAGTGCGCGATGGGCATGAAGCGCTCCGCATCGGACGAGCGCTCCGCGATGAACCACGCGTTGCCCTGCTCGGTGGCCGTGCTCCACCGCAGGCGCACCAGGCCATCCTCCTCGCGCGCCTCGAAGCTGAGCAGCTCGATCGGCAGCGGGCAATCGAAGGTGGCGATGAAGGCCGCGTTGGCCGCGTTGTTGGGCGCGCCGGGCGTCTCGTTGCCGGCCACGGCGGCGCTGGTGAAATTGGCCGCTAGCCGGTAATTGCCGCTGTTGAAGAAGAGCACGCGGCCCGTATGGTCGAGCGTGCTGATGCGCAGGTTATCGAGCCCGCCATTGTTCATGTTCTGGCTGTTCGGCCCATAGCTGATGCCATGGAAGTAGCGGCCCTGCGGATCGCGCGTCTGCGCCGCATCGCCCTCGTTGCGCAGCGTCACCAGGTTCCAATTGCCCGCGCCCCAGGTGCAGGCATAGTAGCCCGAGGCCGCGTTGGTGGTGGTGTTGGGCGAGGTGCTGCAGCCCTGGATGCTGGCATGGCTCACCGGCAGGATGTAGCGCTTGTCGTTGGGGGCGGCATCCGTGGGGTCATCGGGCGGCAGCAGCGCGTTGAGGTCGGTGCTGTTGTAGAGCAGGATGATGCTGCCCGTGGGCACGGCAGCCCAGGCAGCCACGTTGGCGAAGCGCAGATGCCCGGTGCTGAGGCCGCTGTTCACCAAGGTGGTGCCGAAGGCGTTGAAGAGCGCGCCGTTGTTGTCGTCCACCTTGATCAGGCGCGCATCGATGGTGGTGCAGGGCGGCCCCACGGCCACGAGCTCGATGTACTCCTTCACGCCGCTTGGGCCGTTGCTCAGCTCGTTCACGATGAGGCCGGTGCCAGGCGGGCTGTACGGGATGGTGATCTGCACGTCGTCCACCGCGAAGCTGGGATCGGCGCCGCTGCCATCGTTGTTGTTCACCCAGCGGAAGCCGATGCGCACACCGGGGTTGTTGTTGGCGCTGGCGGGCAGGGCTATGCTGTAGCTCGTCCATTGCCCCTGCCCGCTCCCGCATACCGTGGTCTTGGGCAGATCCACCAGCTGCGACCACGCTGCGCCATCGAAATACCAGAGCGTGGCATTGTCCAAGGTGCCTTGGCCGTTCTCGATGTACTTGAACGTGAGCGTGAGGCCGCTGAAGCCCGTGAGGTTGATCACGGGCGACTCGGCGCGCTGATCGGTCTGCGATGAGTTGCACGAGCAGCAGAAGGCGCACAGCGCGGGCGGGCAGCCGGCATCGTAGGCGGCGCCGCAATCGCCCGCCGGGCAGAAGATGCAGCCGTTGGGCGATACGCAGGCTATGTCGTTGCCCACGTGCAGCGTCTCGTTGTTGCCGCAGCCCGCGCCGCAAGCGCCCACGGCCTGGCCGTTCTCGCGGCAGCTGATGAACCAGCGGTTGGCGCAAGCGCCGTTGGTGCCGGTATTGGTCACCGACCATGCGCCGTTAGGGCCGGTGTAGGCCGAAGCGTAGCAGCCGCCGGCGCAGGAGTTCTCGAACTCCTCGCCCCAGATGGCGAGCTGGGCCCTTGCCAGCAGCGGAAGCACCGCCAGGCCGATGAGGATCGAGGCGCGCATGGCCAACCGAAGGTAAGTGGCGCGTGTTGCCCACAGACCAAGCCCACCTTCCCGCATCGTTGCCATCTTCGCC
>CAZJTB010000156.1:0-6537 GCA_964548485.1 uncultured Chryseobacterium sp.
GTGGTGGGGTCGATCTGGATCGGAGCATTCGGATCCTCGTAGGTGAGGTCCCATTGCTGCAGCTGCTCCAGCATCAGGCCCAGCCGGAACGGCGCATGCCTGAACTTGTAGGTGACGCCCACCTGCACCTCGAAGGGCAGGTCCTCGCGCTTGTCGGTGAAGCGGCTCGTCTGCCTGCCGATGTTGCGCAGCATGGCCGCCACGGTAACGCCTTTGCTCGGCTTGTGATACACTCCGCCCACATCCAATGCGAAGGCCGAGGAGGTGTATGTCTCGTAGCTGCTGGCGATGTACTTGACGTTGGCGCCGATGCTGAACAGGCTGTCGATGGCTCGCCCCGCGCCGAACTGCACCACGTACTCGCCCGCGCGGAAATCGCCGATCTCGTTGCCCACCTCATCGGTGCGGCGGAAGCTCCCATAGTCCACATATTGCACCGTGCCGGAGAAAGTGGTAGCCAGACTGTCGAAGTGGTGCGCATAGCTGGCGTAGCCGATCTTGACCCCCTCGAAGTACGGCAGGTAGCTCAGGGCCACTTGCCGGCCCATCTCCTTATTCAGCAGCCCGGGATTGAAGATGCCCAGGTTGAGGTCGTTGTCCTTCACCGCGATGTAGTTGCCGCCCAGTGCGGACACCCGTGCCGATGAAGGGATGGAGAGCACGCGGAAGGCATCCTGGCCGCCCAATTGGGCTGCGGCGAACAGGGGAGCGAAGAGCAGCGTGAGGGTGAGGGTGCGGATCATTCGGGTGGGGAACGAAGATAGCCGTGCGGTATTGCGGTGCTTCTCAGCGGTTGGCCGATCGCCACAACAGGGAGCCATCGCCATAACTCAGGAAGCGATAATCGTGGGCGAGCGCGTGGTCATAGACCCGCCGCCAATCCGGGCCTATGAACGCGGCCACCAGGAGCAGCAGCGTGCTCTGCGGCTGGTGGAAATTGGTGATGAGTCCATCGGCGAGCTTGAAGGCATAGCCCGGCGCGATGAGCAGCTGCGTGCTGCCCGTTAGCTCCTTCGCGCCGCGCCGCTCCATTGCTGCGATGAGCGCCTGCACGGCCTCGGCGGGCGAGGGCTGGGCCCGCTCCTCCGAATAGGGCTCCCATTGAGACACGTCCATGCGGTCCGCCGGGCCGCCCTGGAGCACCTTGATGCCGTGCCAGTAGAGGCTCTCCAAGGTCCGCAGCGCGGTGGTGCCCAGCGCCACGATCGGCCCTTGACCCAGGCGGCTGCTGATCGCGCGCAAGGCATCCAGGGGCACGCGGACCTGCTCCTCGTGCATGGCGTGGCCATCCATGCGCGCGCTCTTCACAGGCAGGAAGGTGCCCGCGCCCACATGCAGGGTGAGCCGCGCTTCCAGCACGCCGCGCTCGCTCATCCGCTGGAGGAGCGCCGGCGTGAAATGCAAGCTGGCGGTGGGCGCCGCCACCGAGCCCTGGCGCCGTGCGAACACCGTGTTGTAGCGGTCCTTGTCCGCTGGTGCATCAGCGCGCTTCATGTAGGGCGGGAGCGGCACATGGCCGAGGCGTGCGAGCACCGCTGCGAACGGCAGCTCCTGCGGCTCCCACGAGAAGCGCACCTGCTCCGCTCCGGCGCGCTCGGCGATGAGCCGCATCCCATCCGACTCCAGCACGAGCTGCTCCCCATCGCGCCAGCGCTTGGCGTTGCCGATGAAGCACTGCCAGAGCGCCGAATCGGTGGCCTCGAAGGCACGTTCCATGGGCGCCCCATCGGCTGGCGAAAGGCAGAGCACTTCGATGCGCCCTCCCGTGCTGCGATGGAAGATGAGGCGCGCATTCACCACCCGCGTGTCGTTCATCACCAGCAGCGATCCGGCGGGCAGCTCCTCCGGGAGCTGGCTGAACACGCGATCCGTGATTCGCCCTTCGCGCCACACCAGCAGCTTGCTGGCATCGCGCTCAGCCAGCGGCTGCTGCGCGATGCGCTCCTCGGGCAGCGGATAGGTGAAATCGGCGATGGACAGCTCGCGCGGATGCATGGCGGCGTTGAGGGCGCAAAGATCGCCGCGCAGGCCTAGCGCCTCAGCAGGCGGCCTGTGCGATGCCCCCCTTGCGTGACCAGTTCCACCGCGTACCAACCCGGCGCGGTGCCGCTCAGGTCGATGAGCACGCGGTCACCCGAGCCGCGCTGCACCATCACCACGCGGCCCACCGCATCGCGCAGCCGCAGGATGTAGGGCGCGGCTGCATCCAGCTGCACGTAAGCCTCGCGGTCCGCCGGGTTCGGCCAGGGCTCCAGCGCGCCCGCCGGTGATTCGGGCAGGCCCACGATGCCCAGGGCCTCCACGATGGCCCGATAGGCGTTCACCTTGCCCATGCCCCAGCGCACGCTGCCCGCCGGTGGTATGGCCCCGGTGTGCTGATCGGTACGCGCGGTGGACTTGATCAGGTCCTTCACTTCCGAAGCGGAAAGGGCGGGGTCGGCTTGCAGCAGCAGCGCCGCGATGCCCGCCACCGCCGGAGATGACATGCTGGTGCCCGACAGCCGCGCGAACGGGTAAGTGGTTCCGCCGAAGTCAATCAGCGCGCTGGGCGTGTAGGCTGCATTGGTGAAGGAGCTGATGGCCGAGGAGACGCTGACGCCGGGCGCGGCGATATCGGGCTTCACGCGCTCATCCAGGGTGGGCCCGAAGGAGGAGAAGGTGGCGATCTGCCCGCCAAGCAGGACCCCCGTGGGCGAGATGTACTCCGAGCTGAAGGCCGCCACGCTGATCAAGCCCTCCGTGGTGGCCGGCTCGCTGATGCCGTACTGCGCATCGCCGCCCGTGAAGCCCGCGCCTGCGGCCTGGAAGGCCTGCCCCCAATTGCCCACGCCTGTGACCAGCTCGGTGACATTCCAGAAATGCACGGTGCCCGATGGGGCCGTGGCCTTCAGCGCCACCTTGAGGTTCGCGCTGCGGTTCTTCACCCGAAGCCTGAAATGCGGCCGGTTGTTCGCCGGATGGGCGGCATCGGCGGCCAGGTTGAAGTAAACCGTGTCCGCGCCCACCACCATGAACGAATCGAGGTAGGCTGGTTGCGCGGCCGTATGGTACCACGGGCTCTGCGCAAGCGGCACGCTGCTGTTGTCGGTGATGGTGAAGCCGGCGCTGAAAGGCTGGCCCGGCTGGCCCCACATGCTCACGCTCTGCCCCCACATGTTCGCATTGGCGGCGTAGCTGTAGAACTGGATGCGCGAGCGCAGCGTATCGCCGGTGAAGGCTTTCCGGATGTGGAAGTTCACATCGCCGTTGTTGCCGGCCGAGTTCACGAACACCACCCCCTGGGCGGCCAGCGCATTGATCGCCTGGCTGAGCAATGAGGTGCCATCGAGGGTGCCGATCCAGTGCAGGCCCCAGCTCTGATTGATCACCAGTCGCTTCTGCTCGGCATCGGCGATCTGCTTCATCCACGCGTAGCAATCGATCACGGAGGCCGCATCGATGAGCCAGGTGGCCAGCAGCAGCTCCGCTTCGTAGGCGATGCC
Source organism: uncultured Chryseobacterium sp. (assembly GCA_964548485.1). Taxonomy (GTDB): domain Bacteria; phylum Bacteroidota; class Bacteroidia; order Flavobacteriales_F; family PHOS-HE28; genus PHOS-HE28. The sequence continues at coordinate 3,483 of CAZJTB010000156.1, forward strand.
CCGGAACGCCGTGCCCGCGCCGCTGCCCGCCGCGATGCCCGCCACGTGGGTGCCATGATAGTGGTAGCTGTAGATGTTCGCGGTATCGGAACCCGCAGCGAGCAATGCACCAGGCGTGGCGTACTCGGTACCATACGGGAATCCGGCCGGCGCAGGACCGCTCTGCTTGTACTGGTCCCATGCGGCGCGGATACGGGTCTGGGCGAGCAGCGTGTCGTAGAGGTCGGGGTGCGTGTAGTCGAAGCCCCAATCGCAGATGCCGATGAGCACATCGCGGCCGCTGTAGGCCATGGGCAGGTTGATGCCGCGATGCACGCTGTCGACCCGGGTGGTCCAGCGCACCTTGTCCATGTGCGGCTCGGCCACGCCGGCGAGCTCCATGTAGCTGAGGCCGGGGATTGAGCGCGCTTCATCCAGGTGGTGGGCATCCACACGCACCGAGACCACATCGCCGATGCGCGCGCCGATGCGCACGTGGCCGCTCGCCGCGAGCCCGGCATCGAAGCCCGCATCGGCCTTCGCCAGGAAGCCGACCAGCGCCTGGCCCTGGATCAGCGCCAACGGATAACGCCCCTGCACCGACTGGACGAGCTTGCGTGCATCGGGCTCCGCCGCGGCCAGCTTCTGCAGGTGCAGCATGTCGGCGTGCGTGGTGGCGGGGATGCGGGGCTGGGCGACGAAATGTCCCGCGAGGAGCAGGAACAGCAGGAACAGGACAAACCGCGGCATGAGGAATCGGATTGATTCCCCAAAGTAAGCATCGGAGAACAGGCCCTAGACTACGCCACCTTCAGCGCGTTCTCCACCTTCTCCTTGAGCAGCGCGTGCTTCACCACCTCGATCATCTCGGTGACGTAGGTGAAGCGCATGCCCCTGGTGTAGCGCGCGTCGATGTCCTCGATGTCCTTGCGGTTATCGGCGCTGAGCAGGATCTCCTTGATGCCTGCGCGCTTGGCGGCGAGGATCTTCTCCTTGATGCCGCCCACCGGCAGCACGCGGCCGCGCAGGGTGATCTCGCCGGTCATGGCCGTGAACTTGCGCACCTTCTGCTGGGTGAAGGCGCTGGCGATGCTCGTGAGCATGGCGATGCCGGCGCTGGGGCCATCCTTCGGGGTGGCGCCCTCGGGCACGTGCACGTGCACGTTCCAGCGCTTGAACACATCGGGGTCGAGGCCGATGATCTCGCTGTGGGCCTTGATGTACTCCAGCGCGATCACGGCGCTCTCCTTCATCACATCGCCCAGGTTGCCGGTGAGGGTGAGCTTGCCCTCGCCCTTGGTGATGCTGGTCTCGATGAAGAGGATGTCGCCGCCGGTGGGCGTCCAGGCGAGCCCGGTGACCACGCCGGCCACATCGTTGCCCTGGTACTTGTCGCGGGCATGGCTGGGGCCGTAGATGCGAGGCAGGTCCTCCTCGGTGATGGTGAGGCTGTGCTTCTGCTTCAGGGCGATCTGCTTGGCGCGGTAGCGCACGAGCTTGGCGATGCGCTTCTCCAGGGTGCGCACGCCGCTCTCGTCGGTGTATTGGTCGATGATGGATTCGATGAGCCCCGGGGCGAGCTTGAGCTGCTTGGGCTTGATGCCGTTCTCGGCGTACTGCTTGGGCAGCAGGTGGCGCAGGGCGATCTCCACCTTCTCCTCCTGGGTGTAGCCGTTCACCTCGATGATCTCCATGCGGTCGCGCAGGGCGGGATGGATGGTGCTGAGGCTGTTGGCGGTGGCCACGAACATCACACGGCTCAGGTCGTACTCGATCTCCACGAAGTTGTCGTGGAAGGCGTTGTTCTGCTCGGGGTCGAGCACTTCGAGCAGCGCGCTGGCGGGGTCGCCCTGGTTGCTGCGGCCCACCTTGTCGATCTCGTCGAGCACGAAGAGCGGGTTGCTGGTGCCGGCCTTCTTCATGCTTTGGATGAGGCGGCCGGGCATGGCGCCGATGTACGTCTTGCGGTGCCCGCGGATCTCGGCCTCATCGTGCAGGCCGCCCAGGCTCATGCGCACGTACTTGCGGCCCAGGGCCTCGGCCATGCTCTTGCCCAGGCTGGTCTTGCCCACGCCCGGCGGGCCGTAGAGGCAGATGATGGGGGCCTTCATGTCGCCCTTGAGCTTGAGCACGGCGAGGTGCTCGATGATGCGCTCCTTCACCTTCTCCAGGCCGAAGTGGTCGCGGTCCAGGATCTTCTGGGCGTTCTTCAGGTCGAACTTGTCGGTGGTGTACTCGCCCCAGGGGAGCTCGAGCAGCAGCTGCACGTAGTTGTACTGCACGCTGAACTCGGCGCCGGCGGGGTTCATGCGCTGGAGCTTGGTGAGCTCCTTCTCGAAGATATCCCCCACTTTCTTGGTCCACTTCTTCTTCGATGCCTTCTCGCGCATCTCGAAGATCTCCTGCTCGATGGGATTGCCGCCCAGCTCGTCCTGGATGGTCTTCATCTGCTGGTGCAGGAAGTACTCGCGCTGCTGGCGGTCCACCTCGGTGCGCACCTTGCTCTGGATCTCGTTCTTCATCTCCAGCATCTGTAGCTCCTTGGTGAGGTGGGCCAGCAGCAGGCGGGCCCGTTCGCGCAGGTCGGCCACCTCGAGCATTTTCTGCTTCTCGGCCACCTCGGCGTTCATATTGCTGCTGATGAAGTTCACCAGGAAGCTGGGGCTGTCGATGTTCTTGATGGCGAAGCCGGCCTCGGTGGGGATGTTCGGGCTGGCCTTGATGATCTGCATGGCCAGATCCTTCAACGAGCTCACCAAGGCATCGAACTCCTTGTCGCCCTTCTCCGGGCGCTGCTCGGTGAACTCCTTCACGCGGGCGGTGAAGTAGGGGTCGGTCTTCACCACCTCCAGGATCTCGAAGCGCTTCTTGCCCTGGATGATGGCCGTGGTGCTGCCATCGGGCATGCGCAACATGCGGATGATGGTGGCGATGGTGCCCACGCGGTTGAGGTCGTCGGCATTGGGCTCTTCGATCTGCCCGTCCTTCTGGCTGACGACGCCAAGGGTCTTGGTGCCTTTGTACACGTCCTGGATCAGGCGGATGCTGCGGTCGCGTCCCACCGTGATGGGGATGA
>CAZJTB010000157.1:0-6518 GCA_964548485.1 uncultured Chryseobacterium sp.
CGCTCTGGAAGCCGTGCAGCAGGTGGAAGGCGAGCACGGCCATCATCGCCACATACAGGGCCACATACCAGCTTTGGCCGAACGCGGCGGCCACCACGGTGTACAGGTCCTTGTTGCCATCGGCATCGAGACCGAGGGCGCCCCAATGCATCTCGTACCAGAAGCGCTTCATGTGGATCACGAGGAAGACCAGGATCAGCGTTCCAAGCAGCGCCATGTTATTGCTGGCCCAGCTTCGGTTGGCGCCGGCATTCTCCTTCACGTAGCGCACGGGACGTGCCTTGCGGTTCTGGATCGCGAGCAGGATGCCGTCGAAGGCGTGGAAGAGGATGCTGAAGTAGAGCAGGTAGCTCACCGCTTTCACCAGCGGGAAGGTGGTCATGAACTTCGCGTAGGCGTTGAACTTCAGCTGGCCCTCGGGGCTCATGTCGAGCAGCTGCAGGTTGCCGGCCAGGTGGGCGATGAGGAAGATGGAAAGGAAAAGGCCCGTGAGGGCCATCCAATACTTCTTCGCGAGGGAGGAACCGAGCAGTGCTGATCGTGCCATGATGATCATTCAACAACGAACGGGGTGCGAGCGTTCGCGCGGCGAATGTAGCGGGCGGCATGAACACCCTGGCCAGGGCGGCCAAGCGCCCCGCCTACCTTGCGCGCCATGGATCTGGTCACCGGGGCAACGGGCATCGTGGGCATCCACGCTTTACTGGAGCTGCTCCGTGCTGGAAGGCCGGTAAGGGCCCTGTACCGCAAGGGCTCGGACCGCTCGGCTGTGGATCAGGTATTCGGGCACTATGGCGGGGCTGAGTTGGCGCGCCGGATAGAGTGGGCCGAAGGCGACCTCCTGGATGTGCTTTCCCTGGCCGGAGCGATGCGCGGTGTGGAGCGCGTCTTTCATGCCGCGGCGCTGGTCAGCTTCGACCCCGCGAGGTCGCGCGCGCTGCATACGGTGAATGCCGTGGGAACGGCCAACCTGGTGAACATGGCGCTGGAGGCGGGTGTCCGGCGCTTCTGCCACGTGAGCTCCGCCGCCGCTATCGGCAGCGCGCCCCCCGGTACCGTGCGCGACGAGCGGCTGGACTGGTCCGATGATGACGTGTCGTCCGGATACGCGCGCAGCAAGCACCTGGCCGAGCTGGAGGTGCAGCGGGGCATCGCCGAGGGCCTAGATGCGGTCATCGTGAACCCGGCCGTGGTGATCGGCCCCGGCCCCGGGGCGCGCAGCAGCATGTCCCTTGTTCGTCGCTTGCAGCGCGGCACGCGCTGGTTCCCGCGCGGTTCGAATGGCTTCGTGGATGCCCGCGATGTGGCGGCGTGCATGCTGGGGCTCATGGAGCGCGGCCAGTGCGGCGAGCGTTACCTGCTGGTGGGGCGGAACGCCGCTTACCGTGAGCTCTTCAGCCTCTTCAGCCAGGGCTTCGGGCATGCGCCGCCGATGCATGAGGCGAAGCCTTGGATGCTGGGGATTGCCTGGCGCGCCACCGCCCTGCACGCATTGATCACGGGAGCGGAGCCGATGGTCACGCGCGCCACGGTGGCCAGCGCGATCGGCCAGCGGTCATACAGCAACGCCAAGGGGCGTGAGCTGCTCGGCTACCGGTTCCGCTCGCTCGAAGAGTCCGTTGCCAATGCCGTGTCGTTCGCCAGGGCGTTTCCCTGAAGGCCCTCATCGCGCATCACCCGCAGGCGCTCCACCACCTCTTCATATATGGCCTTCATCTCCAGCGGGTGCTCGGTGTAATGGTCGAAGCTCTTTCGGAACAGCGCGCTATCGGCCCCGAGTCCCGCGAAGAGCTCGTCGTAGTAGGCGCGCATGGGCGGGCTGTCGGCCGGCGCCCTGGCCATCTCCTGTTGCAGGCGCGCCTCGATCAGCGTGGCGCCCACCAGCGCCTGCGTGAACCGATCACGGTCCATGACCCCTTCGGGCGGGCGCCCATTCGTGCCGCACGCTGTCACAAGCAATGCAAGGGTCAGCCGTTTCATCGGTCGAAAAGAAGGCGCTCGCCGCGTACGGAGGGGTCCACGCGGCCATCAGCGTACACGGTGCGGCCGTTCACCCAGGTGCGCGCCACCCGCGCATGGAACCGCTGGCCCTCGAAGGGCGACCATCCGCATTTGCTCAGGAGCCCTTCGCGCGTCACCGTCCAGGGCACATCCAGGTCCACCAGCACCAGGTCGGCCTTATAGCCCTCGCGCACGTAGCCGCGATCGGCGACGTTGAACATCCGCGCAGGCGCATGGCACATCTTCTCCACCACCTGCTCCATTGTGAATACGCCTTCGCGCGCCAGTTCCAGCATGGCCGGCAGCGCATGCTGCACCAGCGGGCCTCCGCTAGGGCACTGCTTGTACTTCATCGCCTTCTCCTCCAGCGTATGGGGAGCGTGGTCGGTGGCCACCACATCGACGCGGCCTTCGCTCACCGACCTGCGGATCGCCTCCCGATCGGTCCTGGTCTTCACGGCGGGGTTCCATTTAATCCATGCGCCCTTCGTGGCGTAGTCGGCATCGGTGAACCACAGGTGGTGCACGCAGGCCTCGGCGGTGATGCGCTTGCCCTCGAGCGGACCGGGCTCGAAGAGCTCCAGCTCCCTCGCCGTGCTGATGTGCAGGACATGCAGGCGCGTGCCGAATGATCGGGCCCTCGCCACGGCGGTGCTGCTGCTCTTGTAGCACGCCTCCGCGCTGCGGATCATCGGATGCTCTTCGATGGGGATGTCCTCACCGTAGCGGGCGACGCGCTTCTCCATCTCCTGCTTGATCAGGGGGTCGTCCTCGGCATGGATGGCCAGCAGCAGGTGGGCGCGCCGGAAGAGCTCGTCCAGCGCGCGCTCATCCGTGATCACCATGTCGCCCGTGCTGCTGCCCAGGAAGGCTTTCAGCCCGCACACGGTGCGCGGGTCCGTGCGGACCACCTCCTCGATGTTGCGCTCGCCGCAGCCCATGTAGAAGGAGTAGTTCACCACGCTGCTCGCAGCGGCCATGCGGTACTTCGCCTCGAGCAGCTCTTGCGTGAGTGCCTGCGGAACCGTGTTGGGCATCTCCATGTAGCTGGTGATGCCGCCGGCCGCCGCTGCCGCGCTGCCATGCGCGATGCCCTCCTTGTGCGTGAGTCCCGGCTCGCGGAAGTGCACCTGGTCATCGATCGCGCCGGGAAGCAGGTGCCTGCCCCTGGCGTCGAGGTCCGTGGCGCCGCTGATGCCGCCGAGGCCCTCTGGCGCGACGCGCGCGATGCGGTCGCCTTCCACGAGCACATCGGCGCTGAAGATGCGCCCCTCGTTCACCACCTGCGCGTCGCGTATCACGGTGCGTTCCACGCCCTGCTCAGTTGATCCATCCTCCGAAGCGCATCTGCAGCACGCCGATGATGGCCTCTTTGAAGATGCTCGTGTTCATCTTGCTGGTGCCGAGCTCGCGGTCGATGAAGGTGATGGGCACCTCGGCGATGCGGAATCCCCTGCGGCGCGCGCGGTACTTCATCTCGATCTGGAAGGCGTAGCCGATGAAGCGCACCTCATCGAGCGGCAGCGCCTCCAGCACGCGCCGGCGGTAGCAGACGAAGCCGGCCGTGGTGTCGCGCACGCCGAGCCACAGCACGGCCCGCACGTAGAGCGAGGCGCAATAGCTCAGGAGTATGCGGTGCCAGCTCCAGTCCTTCACGCGGCCGCCCTTCACGTAGCGCGAGCCCACGCTCATATCGGCGCCTTCGTCGCAGGCCTTCCAGAGCCGCACCAGGTCGTCGGGGTTGTGCGAGAAGTCGGCATCCATCTCGAAGATGAATTCGCAGCCGTGCCGCAAGGCCCAGGTGAATCCCGCGATATAGGCCGTGCCCAGCCCGAGCTTCCCCTGCCGCTGAAGCAGGTTGACGCGATCGGGCGCCTCAGCCATGGCGGCTTTCACCAGGTCGGCGGTCCCGTCGGGCGAGCCATCATCAACGATGAGCACGCTGAATGCGGGCTCGAGCCGCAGCACATGCGCGATGATGGCGCCGATGTTCTCGCGCTCGTTGTAGGTGGGGATGATGACCAGGCGCTCGGCCAAGGCGGAAGGCTCAGGCGGGGATGGTGCGCGCGGAGCGCGGCGAAGATACCGGCCCGCACCCTGCACGGACCGTCATCAGCGCAGCAGGCTAACATGCCCCATGCGCTCCACGCGGTCGCCGCTGTAGGCATCCTTCACGCGCACCTTCCAGACATAAACATCCAATGGCGCGGCGCTTCCATCCGGCATCCGCCCATCCCAGGCCTCGCCCGGCGTCTCGCTGCCGAACACGAGCAGGCCCCAGCGGTCGAAGACCTCGAACCGGTAGAATCGATCATCGATGCCAAGGGTGATGGGCACGAAGCCCTCGTTCTGGCCATCCTCGTTCGGGGTGAAGGTGTTGGGCACCCACAGCACCATGCCTTCTTCCAGGGTGATCGCACGGCATACGGTGTCGGCGCAGGCCTCACTCGCATAAGCCACAAGGCATACGCCATAGGCATCGCCGATCTGCGCCGGGAACACGTGCCGCAGGTCCATGGAGGCGCTGATGAATTGCTCGTTGATGTACCAGGCGTAGCGGTTGGCGCCCGTGCTCGTGTTGCTGAAGAAGCCCACCGGCCGCAAGGTGGTGATGGTCTCGGGCGCCAAGTCGAACGATGCAGTGGGCTGCGCGTAGGCCACCACGGCGTTGGCCACCGTTACGGTGTCGGCGCCGCAGCCGTTGCCCGCATCCACGATCAGCGTCACGCTGTAGCTCCCCGGCTGGTCATAGGTCCAGGTGAAGGGCGCGCACTGCTCCACGATCTGCCCATTGCCGAGCAGCCAGGTGCAGGTGCCGCTTCCAGCGTACTCATGCGTGAAGGTCACCTCAAGCGGAACGCAGCTTCCATTGCCCACCGCAAGGAAGTCGGCCACCGCCGGGGCCACCACAGCGATGCTCACCGTGGCGCTCACCTGCGGGCATGGGCTCGGTGGCGTAACGGTATAAGTGTAGATGCCCGGGGCGCTGGTGGCCGGGTCGAAGGTGCTGGTAACCGGCGCACCGGACGGATCCGACCAGCTTCCATTCGTGTCCGGATTGCCGCCCAGGATGGCGAGCAGGTCAACCGCCGCATCGCCCGGGCAGAAGGTGAGCGAAGCGCTGGTACCGGCGTTCGCGGCTGTTACCACGGCGACGGTCACGGTAGCGGCGTCATCTACGCAGGGCGCGAGTCCATTCACGGTGTAGGTGTACACGCCGGGGAGGCCCGAGGCCGGATTGAACATCCCGGTTGTCGTGTTGCCATTCGGCGCGGTCCAGGTGCCGCCGGGCTGTGGCGATCCGCCCAGCGCGGCGAAAAGGTTCGTTGCCGGTGCCGTGGTGCAGAGCAGCAAGGAGCCATCCTCGCCGGCCTGCGGTTCCGGATTGATGAGCACGTTCACCGTCGAGCTGGCCGAGGCGCACGGTGCGATGCCGTTGACCGTGTAGGTGTAGAGGCCATTCGGGTCGCTCGCTGGGTTGATGGTGGTGCCGTGAGCGCCTCCACCGGGCGCGGTCCAGGTGCCGCCCGCATCAAGCGTGCCGCTCAGGCCGTCGAAGAGGGAGGTGGTGCTGCCGCTCGCGCAAAGGGTGATTGAGCCGCTGGTGCCCGCGAGCGGAGCCGGATTCACCGTGATGCTGAGCGTGGCCTGAGCATCGGGGCAGGCCCCTGAGCCCGTGACCGTGTAAACGAATGTGGAAGTGATGCCCGTGGAAGGCGTGAATACGGGTGGTGCATTATTCCCGGAGGCATCGGCCCAGGTCCCGTTCGGGTCAGGCGAACCAGCGAGCTGGCTGATCAACGTGAATGGAGCTTGGTTGCTGCATACCGCTATGCTCGCATCGCCACCAGCATTCGGGCCGGGCAGGATGTTGACCATGACGCTCGCGGATGCATCGGGACAAGCCGTGCCGGTGATGGTATAAGCCTGCGCACCCGCCGGGTCGGTGGCGGGGTTGAAGATGCCGTTGAAGCTCGTCCCATTGGGATGGGTCCAGGTGCCACCAGCCTGCGGAGCGCCACCAAGCAGATTGAACAGATTCACGGCAGGGCTTCCTGGGCATAGATCGATGGAGCCTGGGAGACCTGCGTTGCCGGGTGCTTCCTCAGCGATGGTAACGGTTGAGCTTGCCCCCGCGCATGGGGGAACAGCGGCGAGCGTGTAGGTGTACACGCCGGGGTTCATGGTGGCGGGGTCGTAGCTGCCGCCGACCACGGGCGAGGGACCGCTCCAGGTTCCGCCGGCGTCGGGGCTTCCGCCGAGCTGCGCGAAGAGGCTGATCGCAGTGCCGTTGCCGCAGAGGGTGGCGCTGCCGTTGGTGCCCGCGTTGGGCGAGCTGGTCTCGGTGACGGTCACCGTGGCGGAAGCGTTGGCGCACGGCGCCACGCCGGTGACGGTGTAGGTGTACACGCCCGGGTTCATCGTGGCCGGATCGTAGCTGCCGCCAACGACCGGCGAGGGGCCGCTCCAGGTTCCGCCGGCTTGCGGCGTACCGCCGAGCTGCGCGAGGAGCGACA
>CAZJTB010000158.1:0-6479 GCA_964548485.1 uncultured Chryseobacterium sp.
GAATTGAGCGTGCGCTTCTTCATGACCCAAAGGTCAATCAAAGCATGGAACCGCGGCGTGGGAAGCACGGATCCGCTGGTTCCGGTTAGAAGGAAACACGGGCCCCGAGATTGAGGACCATGGAGCGCGTGAGCCCATCCGGGCGCTCCTCGCGGGTGATCACCGGGGAACCGAATCCAGCTTAGAAGGACCACGAATCGCTCAGCCGGCAGCGTGCATCAGCGGTGATGTTGAGGGTGAGCCCTTCGGAGCCTTGAACGGCCACGCGCTCACGAAGCGCTACGTGGGTGATATGGCCCGTCCTTGAGTCAACCCGCGAGTCCTGGCCAAGGTGCTGGATGGCCAGCAGGCCGGGCTGAAGCGCGAAGCGGCCCCACGAGAAGCGGTATTGGATGCGGGCAACGGCATCGGCGGCGCGCTCCAGGTAGGCGCTCTCGAAATAACCCAGCGCCGCAGGGTCCTCGCCCCAGCTCGCATGCGTGAAGGAGTTCTCATTCGCCTGGCGCACGGGAAGCTGGAGCGCCAAGGCCCCGGACAATCGCTTGTACCGGTAGTTCAACCCCAACAATAGGTCCGTGGTACCCAGGCTGGTCTGGTAAGGCATGGGCAGGGAACGAGGTACCTGATCGATGGAGAACCCATCCCATAGCGCATCCGCGTTGCCTGAATTGAGCTTCACACCCACCATGGCGTCCAGACCGCGTGCATCCTGCTTGATGAAAGCGTACGCGGCGGTGATTATTGGGTCGCCCGCACCGCTATTGCTGCCCAGATTGCCCTTTACGGACTGGTAAGGAAGGCGCACGCTGACCCCGAGCCGGTCCGTAATGCCGAAACCCAGTTCCGTCATGGCTATGAGGATCGTGGTGCGCTGCTCACCGACTGCATAGCTGAGCCCAACGCGCACGAAGTGCCGCTTGGTCCTCGCCATTGCTATGGAATCGCCGTCCTCATGCAGCTCCCCAATCGGGCCTGCCGTGCATACTCCGGCATCGCTGCAGCCTTGGGCGCTGGCTTCGTGCGCCATGAGCACCACGGCACAGTGCAATAGGAAGGTGAGGGCTTTACGCATAAGGGCAAAGCAACGGGGATATCAACCCGTTCAGTGTCCCAATGGTCGTATCCCTCGACCGTTCCTGACAGATTGATTCAGCGCGTCAGGTAACCGCCATCCACCGCGTAGTACGACCCGGTCACGAAGCTCGCTTTTTCGCTGGCCAGCCAAAGCACCAGTTCAGCCACTTCCACAGGCGTTCCCAGCCGCCCGATCGGGTGCATGGCCGCGATGCCCGTGAGCTGCTCCTCGGTGAGGTGCTTGGTGAGCAGCGGCGTGCGGATGAAGGCCGGTCCCACCGCGTTCACCCGGATGCCCTGCGCGGCGTATTCCATGGCCGCGTTCTTCGTGAGGCCCACCACCGCGTGCTTCGCGGCCACATAGGCGCTGGCCGTGGCGAAGCCCACCTGCCCCAGGATCGAGCTCATGTTGATGATGCTGCCGCCGCCGCTCCGCAGCATGGCGGGAATCTGGTACCGCATGCCATAGAACACGCCGTTCAGGTTCACGTTGATCACCTGCTCCCAGCCATCGAGCGGATAGTCCCCCGTGAGCGCGGCTGGTCCGCCGATCCCGGCGTTGTTCACCGCAATGTCCAGCCGGCCATAGGCCTGTAGGGCGATCTTCACCTGGTGCTCGTTGTCCATCGCGCGGCCCACGTCCGTGCGCACCACGGTGCCATCACCACCGGCCGCTTGTATCGCCTTCAGCACACGGTCCGCGTCCTCGCCCACGATGTCGCTGAGCACCACCTTGGCGCCTTCGCGGGCGAACGCGATGGCGCACGCCTCACCGATGCCGGATCCCGCCCCGGTCACCAGGGCCACTTTGCCTTCGAGCTGTTTCATGACGCGCTTGGTTGAGGTCCATTGCGATTGGTGCGCCCAAGTTACCCGATGTGGCGCCGAGGAGAATGACCATGGTCAGGGAGCCCAAGGGCCTACTTTTGCTGGCCTTAAACGCGAGCGACACATGCCCGGCACGGAACTATTCGGCGACGAGGAACGCAAGGAGGTGATGGACGTGCTGGAGACAGGCGTGCTCTTCCGCTACAACCACGATGCCCAGCGCAAGGGGCATTGGAAGGCGAAGGACTTCGAGGCCGAGATCGCCCGCTTCACCGGGGCGAAGCATGCGCTGGCGGTGAGCAGCGGAAGCACCGCCGTGAGCACCATGCTGGCGGCTTGCGGCATCGGCTATGGCGATCATGTGATCGTGCCGCCTTTCACCTTCGTGGCCACCATCGAGGCCGTGCTCTGGGCGGGGGCCATCCCGGTCTTCGCCGAGATAGACGACACGCTCTGCCTCAGCGCAGTAGGCATCCGAGAGGCCATCACACCCAAGACCAAGGCCGTGCTGCTGGTGCACATGTGCGGCGCCTCAGCCGACCTGGACGGCATACTCGCGGTGTGCCAGGAGCACGGCATCATGCTCATCGAAGACACCGCGCAGGCCCTGGGCGCCACCTACAAGGGCAAGCATCTGGGCCTCTATGGAAGGATGGGCAGCTTCAGCTTCGACTTCTTCAAGATCAACACCTGCGGGGAGGGGGGCGTCATCATCAGCGACGATCAGGAGCTGATCCGCAACGCCGAATACCTCAGCGACCACGGCCACACCCATGTGGGCGATAACCGCGGCATGGAGCCTCACCCGATCATGGGCACCAACTTCCGCATCGGCGAGATCAACGCCGCGATCGGACTGGCCCAGGCGCGGAAGCTGCCTTACATCCTGCAACAGCAGCGCACCCACAAGGCCATCATCCAGGAGCGGCTCTCCCGGATTCCAGGCCTGGCTTTCCGCCGGCAGTGCGACGATGCCGGCGACAGCGCCACCTTCTTCCACCTGCTGATGCCCAGCGAGCAGGCCGCGCGCCAATGCGTCAAGCTCCTCGGGGAGGCGGGAATCGGGGTGGCCTATTGGTACGACAACATGTACCACTACATCAAGCAGTGGGACCAGGTGAAGAACCTGAGTATGCCGTTCCGCATGGTGGCGCACGAGCTCGGCCTGCCGCAAGACCTGCACGCCATGAAGTTCCCGCAGAGCGATGCCGTGATGAGCCGGCTCATCAGCTTCAATATCCGCGTGACCTGGACGGCGGAGGAGCTGGATGTCTTGCTGGGGAAGATGGAAGGCGCCCTGCGGAAGGCGCTGGATGGGGTAGCCGCTTGACTGATTGGATGACTGTATCGCGCTGAAGCTCCACTAAATACGACTTTACATAATGTAAATTATGCGTCAATGTAGCGAATCGACTCGATGGGCTCAGCTCCGAGACCCAGGCCTTGTGGCAACACCAAGCGGCCCTGTTCAATCCCAATTCCTTTGAACGGATCATTGGCGATCAGCCACGGTCCATCCAGGTCGATGAGGTCGGCTAATCCGGCCAGGTGCGCCATGGCCGTGCATCCGAGCGAACTCTCGCTCATGGAGCCCAGCATCACCTTCAGGTCGCGCGCTCTGGCCTGTTTGATCATACTCAGCGCCACATCGAGGCCGCCGCACTTCATCAGCTTGATATTGATGCCGCCGAAAAAGCCGGCGATCCGGTCCAGATCGGCCTCGTCCTGCAGCGATTCATCCGCGATCACAACGGCTCCGATTCGCTGGGCCAACTCATGGCTTAGACACTCCAAGCCTACAGCGAATGGTTGCTCAATCCCCAGCAAGCGTTCGCCGCCGACCAGATGAGCCAGCCTGAAGGCCTCTTCCAATCCATTAAGTCCTTGATTTCCATCGATTAGGATATCGGAACTTGTTGCGTTTGTTATGTACTGGATGCGCTGGTCCGAAGCCGAATCACCAACCTTGAGCTTCAGATTGCCTGTCGCTGGTAGCTCTTTCAGCTTGGCTGGCACTTCCGATGGCTTGCTGATGCCAAGTGTCATGAGTACGCGTGGACGCTCCTTGCTTATGACATTAAGAACTTGAAAAGCAGGCTTTTCAGTGCGCTTGCCTATCAGGTCAACCAAGGCCATTTGGACACCCGCTCGGCATGCCGGCGCATTCGTGAACAACCCGATGGAGTCAATCCGCTCGAGGAGCTGTTCTGCATCCCATGGGCCTCGTGCGGCCAAAGCGTGGATCCGCTTCAGCGTTTCCGGTATGGTTTCTTTCACGTAAGGCGGCAGGGTGATCTCCCCATAGCCCATGCAGCCATCCTGCTCGATGCGCAGGAAGAGGGAATCAGTGCCATCGCGCAGGCCATGCGCGGTGCCGAACGGATGCTTGAAACGGAGCCGGAACGGACAGTATGCGAAGCTCAGGCCCATGGATGCCAAGGTGGCTTGAAACGGGAAGCCCGGACACTCGGCCCGGGCTTCACCGACGAACAGGCGCTGTTCACTTCACGAAGTAGATGACGTTCGTGAGCCACTTGGAACTATCTGGCTCCGCGCCAGGGTCCGTGATGTACTCCTCCACCACGTTCGTGTGGTGCGTGAGACCGGTTGACTTGATGTAGGCATCCATGGCCTCATGGGCCTTGGCGATGCCCTGGTACCCGCCGTAGTACTCGATGAGCAGCGCCTTGGTGGCGGGTGCCTCGTACAACTCCAGGCCTTTCAGTTTCGCCTTTGCTGAAAGCGGCGCGGGAATTCCAGCGATCAGATCGGCCGTCTTATCCGCCTCGTTCCACTCGAAGTACACGCCGCTCGGAGGGCCGGCAGGCGGCACCTTGGCCTTGCCGATGGCGGCCATGCCTGCTCCGAAGCCTTCAGCGAAGGTCTTCTCCAGGTCTTCCCAACGCACGATGCCGCGCTTGCCCACGTACAGCATGGCGGGCCGTTCAACGACCTTGATCTCATACCGTGGAACTGCGGCATACGCCTGCTCAGCCTGCTCTTTCAGCATGCGCAATCCCTTCTCGAAGTTTTTCCCGATCAGGGCATCCATATCCATGAACTTGCCCATCAGCTTGCCCATGAAGTCGTTGGTGCCCGTCATGGCCCAGGTAACCATGGTGCCTTCGCCCTCCGGAGCCAGCTCGATCAGCGCTTCGCTCTCGCTGCTCCAGGGCTCAATGAAGGTGAGGTGGGTGCGCACCAGGCTGTGCGGCTTCAGCTCGTCGATGCGCTGCTCGCCCTTGCCCACATCCTTGTTTCCTTCCCATTTGGAGATGGCGCCCACGGTGCCGTCCGTTCCCTCCACCGATTTCGTCATGTTCGGGTCCATCGCGCTCCAGGGGCTCCACGCATCCATGGCGGACAGCGACGAGACATGCCCCCACACGGCCTCTGGCGGGGCCGCGATCACGGTTGACCGCTCGTAGCGATAGCTATCGGCCCCGGTGGTGCCCAGCAGCACGATTGCGATGGCGATGACCAGCACGAGGATGACGATGATCTTCAGGGCTCTCATGGGTGAGGTGGTTTGGATGCGAAAGATGCACGCCCGCCCCTGAAGACGGATGGCTGCGGCACGATTTTTCAGACCTTGGCCGGAACCATTCGCCCCAACCAGGAGCAATCGCCCCATGACCATCCGCCAAACCCCCATGCTGCTGCTCGCCGCCGGCCTCCTCGCATTCGCGCTTCCGGCGTGCAAATCGAAGACGGTTTCGCCACAGGGCACCAAAGTGAGCACCCCATTCTCGGGCAATAAGTATGAGAGCAACGCCGCCTGGTTCCGGGGCACGGGCCAGGGCGTGAGCGTGAAGCAGAACATCGCTCGCGGCAAGGCGGATATCGACGCCAAGAACCAGGTGGCCAGCCAGGTGGGCACGAACATGCGGGCCGTGACGGACCAGTACCTTGGGCAGACCGAGAACGCCAATGCCGCTGATGTGGCCGACAAGTTCCAGAGCCTGATCCGCGAGGTGATGAATACCGATCTGGCTGATTTGCGCAAGGCCGGCGAGCAGACCTACTTCAACGACCAGAGCAAGGAGTACACGGTGTATGTGGCCTATGAGATCAAGAAGGCCGCCATGTTCCGCTTCATGAAGCAGAAGGCGCGCGCCGAGCGGAAGGTGAGCGAGCAGGAGCTGAAGGTGATGGAGGACCTGCTCGACATGCAGATCAAGGCAGCTGAAGCGGCCGGGGAGTAACGGCGGCCCCTCAAACCGGCGTCTGACAAACTGGCTTGCGGGCCAACTTGGCGCCTGCCTTGCTGAAGGGCGCGCACAACCACGAAAGCGATGGAGTCGAATCCCATGATGGGCGCCTATGTCATAGGCCTGGTGATCATGCTGGCGAGCTGGCTGGTGGGGCAGCAGCTGAAGAACCGTTTCGAGAAGTACAGCAGGACCCCGCTCCGCAATGGCCTGAGCGGCCGGGAGGTGGCGGAGCAGATGCTGCGCGACCACGGCATTACCGGCGTGAAGGTGGTGAGCGTGCGCGGGCACCTCACGGACCATTACAATCCCGCCAACCGCACCGTTAATCTCAGCGAGCCGGTGTATCATGGACGCAACGCCGCG
>CAZJTB010000159.1:0-3370 GCA_964548485.1 uncultured Chryseobacterium sp.
CTCCT
This sequence comes from uncultured Chryseobacterium sp., assembly GCA_964548485.1. Lineage (GTDB taxonomy): Bacteria > Bacteroidota > Bacteroidia > Flavobacteriales_F > PHOS-HE28 > PHOS-HE28. The sequence goes on from CAZJTB010000159.1 coordinate 6, forward strand.
GCACGCCATCGAAGCGGTCCACGTAGGTGTAGCTGTAAACGCCCCAGAGGTAGAGCTTGTCCTTCTCGTACTTCAGCTGCACGTCGGCGCCATAGGCCTGACCGGTCTCCACGATGTAGTCCTTCTTCAGCACATCGGGCTTGTCGGCGAACTCCTCGGTGTCGTTGAAGTACTTGTTGCGGTTCAGGTTGGTCACCTGCCGGAAGTCCTTCAGGTACACCTCGAAGTTGAGGCTGAGCTCGCGGGTGATGTCGTACTCGATGCCGGCCACGTAGTGGTTGGCGCGCTGCAGGGGGTCCTTCAGCTCGCGGCTGCCGCCGTCGCGCGTGGGGATTGTGCGCGGCAGGTTCTCGGGCGAGGCCAGGAAGCCGTAGAAGAGGTTCACCACGTCGCGATCGTTGTTGGCGGCTACCAGGTTCTGGCTGTAGCGGCCCCCGGCCATCTTGAAGCGCAGGTCGTCGCTGATGTTCCACTTGAAGCCCAGGCGCGGCTCCACGTTGGCCACGGAGAGCGAGGCGTAGTAGTGCAGGCGGATGCCGGGGTCGATCACGAAGCGCTTCGCGTAGCGCGCCGAGGCCGGGGCCGCTCCCAGGTTGAGGCGGTAGTTGAAGTAGCCGGCGATCTCCGAGGTGTTCTGCGACTGCTGGTACTGGCGGCCCAGGCTGTTGAAGAACGAGAAGTCGGTGCGGAAGCCGAGCACCTCCACGCCGTAGCGGGCCTCGTTGTCGCCCATGAAGTACTTGAAGTTCAGGCCGCCGTTGAACCCGCTGATCTCGCTGGTGCGCGGCTGCAGGTCGCCCTCGGCCAGCTCCAGGCCGTACTTGCTGTACGAGAACACCCCATCGATGAGCACGGCGCTGCCTGCGGGCACCAGCACGAAGTTGCTGCCGGCGCCGAAGTTGTTCCAGCTCAGGTCGCTCACGCTGCGGTAGTTCACGCCATCGCTGAAGTTGAAGCCGAAGAGGTTGAATTTGCTGCCATTGGCGCCGTTGAAGCTCAGCTTGCCATAGAGGTCGGTGAAGCGGAAGGGCAGGCCCGCAGTGTCCACGAAGCTGTACAGGGTCTTGCTGGTCTCGTCCAGGTAGCTGTGGCGGAAGTTCACCAGGAACGAGCTGGAGCCGCCGCCGGGGGTGCGCTCCTTCTTCAGCGGGCCCTCGAGCATGGCCTTGGCCGCGAAGGTGCTGGCGCCCACGCGGCCCGAGAGGCGCGTCTTGTTGCCGTCGCGCGTGGTGATGTCCATCACGCTGCTGATGCGCCCGCCGTGCTCGGCATTGAAGCCCGCCGTGTAGATGTCGGCGTTGCGGATGATGTCGTTGTCGAATACGCTGAACAGGCCGATGCTGTGGAAGGGGTTGTAGATCACCATCCCGTCCATCATCACCTTGTTCATGATGGGCGAGCCGCCGCGCACGTAGAGCTGGCCGCCCTGGTCGCCGGTGAAGATCACCCCCGGCACCACCTGCAGGTACTGCGCCAGGTCGGCCTCGCCGCCCACCGAGGGCAGGCGCTTGATCTGCTTGGGTGTGAGCTTGGTCACGCTCATGCGCACCTGGCTCTGCATCTCCTGCTTCTCGCCGGTGACCTCGAAGGTGGGCAGTTGAGTGGAGGCCTTCACCAGGTAGAGCTTCTCGGTGAGGATCTGGTCGCGTGCCACGTTCACCGCCTTCTCCAGCGTCTCGTAGCCCAGGAAGCTCACGGTGAGCGTCTGCGCCCCGGTCGGCACCTTGGTGATGGAGAAGTAGCCGTTCACATCGGTGGCCGCGCCGATGGTGGTGCCCTTGAGCACCACATTGGTGAAGATGATGGGCTCGCCGCTGGCCTTGTCGTACACGAAGCCGCGGATGGTGCCGGTCTGGGCCAGGGCCGCCGAGCAGAGGAGGAGGGCCACGGCGGCGGCGCCGAGCTTCAGGGGGGTGCGCATCATGGGCTGGGTGCCTTGCAGGGCGGCGAAGGTAGAAGTTGGCCCTTTGGGCGGACGGCAGTTGGATAAGCGGTCGCTATGGGTGGATTTGCGGCCCGCTGAGGCATTGGCGAGTGCGCACAAGGCCTGGCTTTGGGGCCGCCCGCGATCTTCAAGCGCGTGATCAGGCTCCTTCACCCCATCACCTTCGCCAGCAGCTCGCGCAGCAGCTCGCCCTGGTCGCTGCCATCGCCGCCCACGCCCTTGCTGCGCAGGTCGGTGGCGCGCAGGTGGCGCTGCACCTCCACCAGCTTGGGCAGCGGGTAATTGCGCGCTTGCGCCACATAGTCCTTGATGAAGTAGGGGTTCACCTTCAGCGCGGAGGCCAGCTCCTGCTGCGGCCTGCCCTGCATGGCGTGCACCACGGCCAGCTTGCTGAAATAGGTGTTGAGGAAGCCCACGGTGAGCACCAGCGGGTTGTCCTTGGGGTCAGCGGCGAAGTGCTGCGCGATCCGCTGTGCCTTGGCGGTATCGCGCATGCCGATGGCGTTCTGCAGCTCGAAGATGTTGTACTCCTTGCTGATGCCCACGTAGCGCTGGATCACCTCGCTGGTGATGGCGCCGCCCTCCTCCGTCACCAGGCAGAGCTTCTCCACCTCCTTCACGGCCTTGGCCAGGTCGCTGCCCAGGTGGCTGGCCAGCAATTGCGCCTCGGCGCTGCCCAGCCTGCGCTTCTGGCTCTTGGCGAAGCCCACGAGCACTTCGGGCAGCTTCTCCTCGCGCACCTTGTCGCTGGTGAACACCGTGCCGCCGCCTTTCTGCGCGGTCTTCAGGATGCTCTTGCGGCCATCGATCTTCTTGTGCTTGTAGCAGAGCACGAGCACCGTGGTGGGCGTGGGCTTGGCCAGGTAGGGTTCGAGCTTCTCTACCTGATCGATGCGCCAGGCCTGCAGCTCGCGCACCACCACCAGTTGCCGCTCGGCCATCATGGGGAAGCGCAGGCAGGCGTCCTTCACCTGATCGGGATCGGTGTCGCGGGCGTAGAGGATGCTCTGGTTGAAGTCGCGCTCATGCTCCTGCAGCGCCAGCCGCTCGATCTCTTCGGCGATGCGGTCGATGAAGAAGCCCTCTTCGCCATGGAGGATGTACACGGGCTTGAAGGTGCCCGCGCGCACCTCGGTCATGAGCTTCTTGTAGTCTTCGGTGGAGGAGGCGGCGGCCATTAGCGCGAGGTGACGGAGTGGGGCCATGCGGCCTCACACGGAGGCACGGAGACCACGGAGGAATGCGTCGCGCGATCGTCGCGTCGTCGCGTCGTTGCGGTTGCAAGGGATTCACCCTTAAGCGCGGAGTGGGAGAATGCGGCCTCGCACGGAGGCACGGAGACCACGGAGGAATATGCCGCGCGTCCGTCGCGTCGTCGCGTCGTTGCGGTTGCAAGGGATTCACCCTTAAGCGCGGAGTG
>CAZJTB010000159.1:3470-6467 GCA_964548485.1 uncultured Chryseobacterium sp.
GAGACCACGGAGGAATATGCCGCGCGTCCGTCGCGTCGTCGCGTCGTTGCGGTTGGTATCGCCCGTCGCGCGCGCATCACTCGAAACGCAGGTGCTTCACGCTGCGGCCGCCGTTGATGATCTCGCGGAGGCTCTCGATGCCCACGCGAATGTGCGTCTCCACGAACGAGCCGGTCACCTTGGCGTCGCTGGCGCTGGTCTTCACGCCCCAGGGCACCATGGGCTGATCGCTCACCAGCAGCAGCGCGCCGGTGGGCACCTCGTTGGCGAAACCGGTCATGAACAGCGTGGCCGTCTCCATGTCGATGGCCATGGCGCGCAGCGCGCGCAGGTGCTCCTTGAAGGCCTCGGCGTGCTCCCACACCCTGCGGTTGGTGGTGTAAACGGTGCCGCTCCAGTAGTCGAGCTCCATGTCGCGGATCACATGGCTCACGGCGCGGTGGATCATGAAGCTGGGCAGCGCGGGCACCTCGGGCGGGAAGTAGTCGTTGCTGGTGCCCTCCCCGCGGATGGCCGCGATGGGCAGGATGAGGTCGCCCAGCTGGTTCTTCTTCTTCAAGCCGCCGCATTTGCCCAGGAAGAGCACGGCCTCGGGCTGCACGGCGCTCAGCAGGTCCATGAGCGTGGCGGCGTTGGGGCTGCCCATGCCGAAGTTGATCATGGCCATGTCATCGGCCACGGCCACCTTCATGGCCTTGTCCTTGGCCACGACGCTCGCGCCGGTGAGCTGGCAGAAGATGTCGAGGTAGTTGTCGAAGTTGGTGAGCAACAGGTGCTTCTTGAAGCCCTCGAGATCCAGACCGGTGTAGCGAGGCAGCCAGTTGCCGACGATGTCTTGCTTGGTATGCACTTTTGCTGGTGATGAGCGGCTCGGGAGCACCTGCATTGGCCCTGCCCGACCACGGGGTCAAAACTAGGCACGGCCCCGATGGCCTGCAGGTGTGGGATCCCATCCGCCGGCAATGGGTGGCGCTGCTGCCCGAGGAGTGGGTGCGCCAGCACTTCATCAACTACCTGGTGCACGACCGGGGCTGCCCGGCCTCCCTGCTTTCGGTGGAGCGCTCCCTTACCATGAATGGGCTCACCAAGCGGGCCGATATCGTTGTGCACGGCGCGGATGGACGGCCCGTGGCGCTGGTGGAGTGCAAAGCCCCGGCTGTGAAGCTGGGGCAGACGGTCTTTGAACAGGCGGCGCGCTACAACGTTGTATTCCGTGTGTCCTTCCTCATCGTCACCAATGGGCTCCGGCACTACTGCTGCCGGGTGGATGCCGCCACGGGTTCCGTGGAGTTCCTTGTGGAGATCCCGGACCATGCCACGCTCAGCGCGCCCTGAGCCCCGCTACCTTTGATCGCATGAACCTCCGTTACACCGCAACGGCGCTGCTCGCAGCCTGGGCAGCCGTTCTCTGCGCGCAGCGATTCGAGCCGCGCAAGCACGATTTCCACCTGGAGCACTTCCTGGCCCAGCCGCACGCGCCGGGCGAGATGATGGACCTCTTCATCCACGGCGATGAGGGCAGGGTGGCCGAGGCCGTGCAGGCGCATGGCGGCCTGGTGAAGCGCACCCTGCCTGGCCTGGTCGCGGCGCGCGTGCCCGTGGCGCAGGTGATCGACCTGGGCCGCAGTGCGGCGGTGAAGCGCTTCGAGTTCAGCCTGGACCGCGGCGAGCTCCTGAACGACTCCATGCGGGTGAAGGCCCGCGTGAACCAGGTGCATGCCGGCCTGGCGCCCCTGCCGCAGGGCTACGATGGGGAGGGCGTGGTGCTCGGCTTCATCGATAGCGGCCTGGACGTGAACCACCCCGACCTGCGCAACGCCAACGGCACATCGCGCGTGGCGTTCTATTGGGATCAGAACCTGTCGGGAGCAGGGGCCCCGCCCGAGTTCGGCTACGGTCGCGAGTGGAATAGCGCGCAGATCAACGGAGGCCAGCTCGGCAGCACCGATTCTGGCGCGCATGGCACCACGGTTACCGGCGCTGGTGCGGGCAACGGCCTGGCCAATGGCCGGCACAAGGGCGTGGCGCCCGCAGCCGACATCATCGTGGTGAAGTACAGCGGCCAGGGCGATTTCCGCGCGAAGGTGGCCGACGCTGCGGATTACATCTACCGCCGGGCCCTGGCCATGGGCAAGCCTGCAGTGGTGAATGCCAGTCTCGGCACCTACTCCGGCTCGCACGATGGGCTCGATGCCGCCTCACTCTTCATCAACAGCATGCTCGATGAGCGGCCCGGCCGCGCCTTCGTATGCGCCGCGGGGAATGCCGGCCAGTGGGGCCCCATGCACCGCCGCCTGGAGCCCGCCGGCGATACCGTGTTCACCTGGTTCCTCACCAACAGCTACCCGCCGCCCGGGAATCTCTTCACCTACCCCAATGTGTTCTTCGAGGTATGGGCCGACATCGCCGACTTCCAGAACATGCAGTACGCCATCGGCGCCGATCGGGTCACCCCCGGCTACGCCTACCGGGGGCGCACACCCTACCATACCATGGCGCAGAACCTGGGCGGGGTCATCAGCGAGCCACTCATCAGCAGCAGTGGCCATGTGCTCGCCAACGTGACGTTCTCCATGCAGCAGCGCGGCCAGCAGGTGCAGCTGCAGGTCTTCATGCCGCAGCCCGATTCGGGGAGCTACAACTGGCGCTTCATGGTCACAGGAACGGGGCGCTGCGAGATTTGGAGCACCGCCGCTTTCGGCACGGCCAATATGGCCAGCAACGAGATCTCCGCCGGTTCGGTGCCCACGGCCGGCGAGTATCCGCCCATGGCCAAGCACCGCGCGCCCGACCGCGACAAGCATATCGTGGATTCGTGGGCCTGCTCGGGGCACACGCTCACCACAGCGAATTACCTCAATCAGATGGAGTACCAGCCCTGCAGCGGGCCCTACCTCAACTTCGGCGTTTCGCCCTGGCTGCTATCGGGCAACAGCAGCGCCGGGCCCACGCGCGATGACCGCTGGAAGCCCGACATCGCCGCGCCGGGCGACATCA
>CAZJTB010000160.1:0-1882 GCA_964548485.1 uncultured Chryseobacterium sp.
CGCTGCTCGCCGCCGGCCACCACCTCGTGCGTGATGAAGAAGCGGTGCCCCATGCATAAGGCCTTCCAGATGTCGAAGTGCTCCTGGGGCAGCACCACCACCAGCTGCATGGCCGGATCGAATCGGTGGAAGGCCTCGATGGTCCACATCAGCAACGGGCGACCCTTCACGGACTGGAATTGCTTGGGAACGGGGCCGCCCAGGCGCTTGCCGGAGCCGCCGGCTACGATGATGGTGGAGCGCTGCATGAGTTTTCACCGCAAAGGAACGCAGCGGTCTTGAAGGGAGAAGGCCGCATTCTCAGCGGCCCTCTGCGTCATTGCGTCTCTGCGGTGAGCCGATCAGATGATCAGCATCGCGTCCCCGTAGCTGAAGAAGCGGTACTTGTCCTTGATGGCCACCTTATAGGCGTTCCACACATGCTCGTAGCCGCCGAAGGCCGCCACCTGCATCAGCAGGGTGCTCTCGGGCATGTGGAAGTTGGTGATCATGCTGTCGGCGATGCTGAAGTCGTAGGGCGGGAAGATGAATTTGTTGGTCCAGCCGTTCAGCGGCTTCAGGTGGTTGTTGGTGCTCACGCTGCTCTCGATGCCGCGCATGGTGGTGGTGCCCACGCAGCACACCCTCTTCTTCGTGTCCTTCGCCTTGTTCACGATGTCGCAGGCCTCGCGGGTGATGATCACCTGCTCGCTGTCCATCTTGTGCTTGGTGAGGTCCTCCACCTCCACGGGGCGGAAGCTGCCCAGGCCCACGTGCAGGGTGATCTCCGCGAAGTGCATGCCCTGGAGCTCCATGCGCTTCATCAGTTCGCGGCTGAAGTGCAGGCCGGCGGTAGGCGCGGCCACGGCCCCTTCGTGCTTGGCGAAGATGGTCTGGTAGCGCTCGGCGTCGCTGGGCTCGGTTTCGCGCTTGATGTATCGCGGCAGGGGCGTCTCGCCCATCTCGGTGATGGTGCGCTTGAACTCCTCATAGGGGCCATCGAAGAGGAAGCGCAGCGTGCGGCCGCGGCTGGTGGTGTTGTCGATCACCTCCGCCACCAATTCATCGTCCTTGCCGAAGTAGAGCTTGTTGCCGATGCGGATCTTGCGGGCGGGGTCCACGATCACGTCCCACAGGAGGCTCTCGCGGTTCAGCTCGCGCAGCATGAACACCTCGATCTTGGCGCCGGTCTTCTCCTTGTTGCCCCACATGCGCGCAGGGAACACCTTGGTGTTGTTCAGGATGAAGGTGTCGCCCTCGCCGAAGTAGTCCAGGATGTTCTTGAACTTCTTGTGCTCGATCTTCCCGTCCTTGCGGTGAAGGACCATCAGCTTGCTGCCGTCGCGGTCCTTGGTGGGGTATAGGGCGATCTGCTCCTTGGGGAGGTTGAACTTGAAAGCGTTGAGTTTCATGGGTTTGTGCGGGGTCTTACGGGGCCACGCCGGAGTTTGGGGGGTCGAATATAAGCGCGTTGTTAACCCAGCGTCAAAGTCCTTCGACATCAGCCGGTTAGGCTGTTCATTGGGCGGGCCATCGAGGCCGTTCGACGGGCGAATCTCAGCCTCGGTCGGGCAAGGGGGCAATCCGCTGCGCCCAGGCCTCGGGCGCATGGGCATCCTCCACCCGATAGGGGCCGATGGCGGTTCGGCGCAGCGCGCTCAGGTGCGCACCGCAGCCGAGCACCTGCCCGATGTCGTGCGCCAGGGAGCGGATGTAGGTGCCCTTGCTCACATGCACCTCGAAATCGATCTGGTCGCTTCGGATGGCGGTCACTTCCAGCGAGGAGATCTTCACCTTGAATACCGGCATCTCGATATCCCCCGCGCGCTCCGGGTCGCGTGCCAGGAAGTAGGCGCGCTCGCCCTCGAAGCGCTTGGCGGAATAGTTCGGCGGGCGCTGGTCC
>CAZJTB010000160.1:1892-6463 GCA_964548485.1 uncultured Chryseobacterium sp.
ACTTCACCGATGAAGCGGGCGAATGCAGCGCGGATCTCCGTTTCGCTTAAGTGCTGCCATGGGCCGACATCGACCGGCGTGGTCTCCAGGTCGTAGCTGGGCGTGGTGCTGCCCAAGGTGATCGAGCCCGTGTAGGTCTTCTCCAATCCGGTAAGTGCGGGCAGCTGCTTGGTGAGCGGGCCATAGGCCATGATCAGCAAGCCGCTCGCCAATGGATCCAAGGTACCCGCGTGCCCCACCTTGAAATTGCGGCGCTGCACCACGCTGCGCATGGCGCCGCGGATCTTCTTCACCGCATCGAAGCTGGTCCAGCCCAAGGGCTTGTCCACCAGGATCAGGCCGCCGGCGATCGGGTCGAAGACGTGATCATGGATCATCGGCTCAGAACATCTGCATCTGAACCCCCATGAAGTGCAGCGTGATCAGCACACCGCCCACCGCGATCCGGTACCAGCCGAAGGCCCGGAAGCCATGCTTGGTGAGGAAGCCGATGAAGGCGCGGATGGCGATGATGGCCACGATGAAGGCGACCACGTTGCCCACGGCGAAGAGCTGGAAGTGCTCCTGGGTGAAGGCGCCGCCATCCTTCACGTAGTCGTAGAGGCTCTTCAACGTTGCCGCGAACATGGTGGGCACGGCCAGGAAGAAGCTGAACTCGGCCGCATGCTTGCGCGTGAGGCCCTGCGTGAGCCCGCCGATGATGGTGGCAGCGGAGCGCGAGACGCCGGGCACCATGGCCAGGCATTGCCAGGTGCCGATGGTGAAGGCCCGCTTCCAGGTGATGGGCTGCGGACCCGCTTCCGTGCCGCCCGGCGCCCAGCGGTCGATGAAGAGGAAGACGATCCCGCCCAGGAAGAGCGCGAGGCCCACCACGAAGACATTCTCCAGCAGCGCATCGATGTGGTCCTTGAAGAGCAGGCCCGCGATCACGGCCGGGATGAAGCCCGCGAGCAGCTTCAGGTAGAAATCGAGGCTCTGGAAGAAGCGCTTCCAATAGAGCGCCACCACGCTGAGGATGGTGCCGAACTGGATGGCCACGGTGAACACCTTCACGAACTCGACCTTCTCGATGCCCATGAGGGCCGAGCCGATGATCATGTGCCCGGTGCTGGAGACCGGCAGGAACTCGGTGATGCCCTCGATGATGGCGAGGATGATGGCCTGCAGCAGCGTCATCGCGCCTCGCCGCTGCGGTCGCGCTTCAGAATGGCGTACACCACGAAGAGGTAGCCCGCCAGCGTGACGATGGGCGCCACCGTGATGCGCCGCGCGCTGAAGATCTCCGCCGCGTCGAACACATTGGGGTCGCCGCTGCCGCCGCCGCTCATGAGCAGGTAACCCGCCACCACGATGACCAGGCCCACGATGAGGAGCTTGTAGTTGGTGGCGGTGAACGCCAGGTCGTTGAAGTGATTCTGCTTGGCCATGGGGTCTTCAGCTCCAGTGCAATGCCTCGTGATCCATGCGAAGGTAGCGGCCCACGGCCACCCATGTGGCCGCCAAGGCGATCAACAGGCCCGTGGCGATGACCACCGCGAACACCAGCGCCAGCGAGAGCGCGTCGGTGAAGGCGAGCAGGTCGGCGAAGTAGCGCTGCCCCAGCAAGAGCAGGCCCACCAGCCCGCCGATTGCCAGCACCGCCGCCACCAACCCCTGCCAGAGCCCGCCCAGCAGGAAGGGCCGCTTGATGAACCAGCGCGTGGCGCCCACCAGATGCATGGTGCGGATGAGGAAGCGCTGGCTGTGGATGGCCAGCCGGATGGTGTTGTTGATCAGCGCCACAGCCACCACCAGCAGCAGCGCCAGCACCACCAGCCCGCCCAGGTTGAGCGCGGTGAAGTTGCGCTGCATGTTCTCGATCACCGCCGCGTTGTAGGCCACATCGCTCAGCCGCGCATCCTTGCGCAGGCCCTCCACGATCCAGCGCATGCTGTCGGGGTGCGCATAGGCCTCCTTCACGCGCAGCTGGATGTTGGGGTCGATCGGGCTCACCCCGCCCAGCAGCTCCAGGAAATCCTCGCCCAGCTCCTGCTTCATCTGCTCTGCGGCCTCCTCGGGGGTCACCATCGTGGTGCCGGCGCTCCAGGGCTGCATGTCCAGCTCCTTGCGGAAGCGCAGCACATCGGCCTCCTTCTGGCCGCGCTTCAGGAAGAGCTCCACCCGCACCTGCTCGCGGAAGTAGCGCTCCAGCGCGCGGGCGTTGAGCAGGATGAAGCCCTGGAGGCCCAGCATCAGCAGCACCAGGGTGATGCCGATGATGGTGCCCACGCTGGTGGTGCGCGGACGGTTCCGGCTGCGGCGGGCGCTCATGGGCGGCGAAGGTAGGGGCACGTCCCCGGCTCGTAGGCCGTGGCGAAGCGCCCTTCTACCTTTCGCCACGCAAGCACGAGCATGGCCTACGAGCACAAAGACATCGAGAAGAAGTGGCGCGAAGCATGGGCGGAGCGCGGCACCTACCGCGTGGAGAACGACCCCTCCAGGCCCAAGTACTACGTGCTCGACATGTTCCCCTACCCCAGCGGCGCCGGTCTCCACGTAGGGCACCCGCTCGGTTACATCGCCAGCGACATCGTGGCGCGCTACAAGCGGCACTGCGGCTTCAATGTGCTGCACCCCATGGGCTACGACAGCTTCGGACTGCCCGCCGAGCAATATGCCATCCAAACCGGCCAACACCCCGCGAAGACCACCGAGGTGAACATCGCGCGCTACCGCGAGCAGCTGGACAACATCGGCTTCAGCTTCGATTGGAGCCGCGAGGTGCGCACCAGCGACCCCGCCTTCTACAAATGGACCCAGTGGATCTTCCTGCAGCTCTTCGACAGCTGGTACGACCACGAGGCGCAGAAGGCCCGGCCCATCAGTGAGCTGCTGAAGCGCTTCGATGCACAAGGCTGGCACCATGCCGATGCCTGCGCCCTTACCGGCGACGTGGAGGAGGAGCTCGGCGCCTTCACCGCTGCCGAATGGAAGGCGTTCGACGAGCGCACCAAGCAGCGTATCCTCCAGCACTTCCGCCTGGCCTACCTCAGCGAGGCCTGGGTGAACTGGTGCCCTGCGCTGGGCACCGTGCTCGCCAACGACGAGGTGAAGGACGGCGTGAGCGAGCGCGGCGGCCACCCTGTGGAGCGCAAGCGCATGCCGCAATGGAGCCTGCGCATCACCGCCTACGCGCAGCGCCTGCTCGATGGGCTCGAAGGGCTCGATTGGAGCGAGAGCATCAAGGAGGCGCAACGCAACTGGATCGGGAGGAGCGAAGGCGCGCTGGTGCGCTTCAAGCTCAAATCCGACCTCACCCCTAACCCCTCTCCCGAGGAGAGGGGAACAGCTCATCTCGACCATGATGCAACAGATAGTGGTGCGGTAAGCCGATTCCGCGAGAACGCAGACCCATTCATCTGGTCGAAGCTCATCGCTCATGCGAAGGAGATGCGCCACAACCCCACTGAGGCCGAGGACAAACTTTGGCAGGCCATCCGTGGTCATGCGACCAGTGGGCGGATCCGGCGCCAGCACATCATCGACAAGTACATCGTGGACTTCGTTTCCCTCAGGAAGCAACTGGTCATCGAAGTGGATGGCGATATCCACGACTTTCAGAAAGAGGAAGATGCGCTCAGGACACTAGCGCTTGGCGAAAAGGGATTCAAGGTCATCCGCTTCCGAAATGAAGAGGTGCTCGCTGATGTGGATGAAGTCAAGCGACGCATTCAAGCCGAACTGGATTCAAGGCCAGACTTCAGTGCATCTGAAGAGGATTTGACTGAAGAGGAGCATTCCTCCCCTCTCCCCGGGAGAGGGGTCGGGGGTGAGGTGATTGAAGTCTTCACCACCCGCCCCGACACGCTCTTCGGCGTCACTTTCGTTACGCTGGCCCCCGAGCATGAGCTGGTGGAGGTGATCACGCCTGCCGAACGCCGCGCGGAGGTGATGGCCTACGTTACCACGGCCAAGAACCGCAGCGAGCGCGAGCGCCAGGCCGATGTGAAGCGCGTGAGCGGCGTGTTCACCGGCGCGTATTGCATCCATCCGTTCACCGGCGAAGAAGTGCCGGTGTGGGTGGGCGATTACGTGCTGGGCGGCTACGGCACCGGCGCGGTGATGGCCGTGCCCGGCGGCGATCAGCGCGACTGGAACTTCGCCACGCACTTCGGGCTGCCAATCATCGCGGTCTCCGAAGGCGCGGACATCAGCAAGGAGGCCGATGAGCGCAAGGACGCCACCATCTGCAGCGAGGGCTTCCTCAAGGGACTGAAGGTGCCCGATGCCATCAAGCGTGCGATCGCTGAGTTGGAGAAGCTGGGCGCCGGTGAGCGCCGCATCAACTATCGCCTGCGCGATGCAGCCTTCGGCCGCCAGCGCTACTGGGGCGAGCCGATCCCCATCTACTACAAGGACGGCGTGCCCTGCGCGGTCGATGAGAAGCACTTGCCTTTGCTCTTGCCCGAGGTGGACAAGTTCCTTCCAACCGAATCCGGAGAGCCTCCGCTCGCGCGGGCGAAGGACTGGCTTTACTCCCCTCTCCTCGGGAGAGGGGCCGGGGGTGAGGGGTATTTCCCGCTGGAGACCAC
>CAZJTB010000161.1:0-6455 GCA_964548485.1 uncultured Chryseobacterium sp.
TGCCGAAGAGCTTCTTCGTGATGCGTTGGATCACCATGCGGGCATTGGCAAAGGGCTCTATTCCCTTAAGCCGCGCGAAGATAGCCGGATGGCCTGCAGCGGGTGGGCGGCTACAGATAGCTTCCGCCATCGCCCAGCATTCGCCAGGTGGCGGTGCGCAGCGCCGAGGCGATGCGGCTGCCCTCCCCGAAGAGCCGGGCGAAGAGCTCCTCGCGCACCTTCACCCAGCGCCAGAGCCAAGGCCGCACCAGGAATGGCCCCAGCGCGCGCCAAGCTGCGGCGCGGCCAGGTGTATCGCGCAAGGTCCAGTAATACCTGCGCGCCCATAAGCGCCTTCGATCTGGCATATGCAGCTCGTTGCGGCTTGCCCACCGCCAAAGCTCATCGTACATGAGCCTGCGGTTGCGCGCCTCTTGGCTTCGATCGGTGATGCGGTTGTGGGCATGCACACGGCGCATGGCCACCGGTGCCTCTATGGATCCGGGATACAGCCTGAAGTGATGCGCGAGCCGGAAGAGGAAGACCGTATCCTGATGCAGCCGCAATCCCTCCGGGAAGCACGGGGCGAGCTGCAGCAGCGCATCGCGCCTCACCGTGAGGCCATCGATGGAGAAATGGCCGAATCCGGACGGCTCGCCCAGCAGCGCGGTGAGCAGGCGTTCCGGTGGCACACGTACCCGCACGGTGGTGAGCGCAGAGCCGAACTGGCTAAGGAACCGCGCCCGCAGGTCCTCGTGGTCGAAGTCCGCGCCGATGGCTCCATAAACGCCATCGGCATCGGGATGCTCCCGTAGTATGGCGTGCTCCGCCGCGAAGCGGCCGGGCAGGAAGTAATCATCGGCGTCGAGGAAGGCCACCCACGGCGCCGTGCAGGCGGCGATGCCCACGTTGCGCGAGGCGCCGGCCCCACGATTGATGCCGCCGGGGTGCCGCAGGGCTTTCACGCGCGGGTCCAATGCAGCCAGCCGCTGGCACACTTCCCAGCTGCCATCGGGCGAGCCATCCTCCACGAGCACCACTTCCGCCACTTCGGGCTGCGCCAACGCGGACTCCACGGCCGCTGCCAGATGCTCCTCGGCGCGGTAAACGGGGATCACCACGGATACGCGCAACGCAATGCCCAGGCCATCGCTCAGCGCCATGCCTTCCGGATCACGCGGTCGAGCAGCGGCAGATAGGCCCTGATGCCGTTGCGCACCGTGGTGGTGAAGGTCCAGCCAGCCTCCTTCCGGCTCCGCGCCAGCAGCGGCCAGCAGGTCCGCAGCAGCGCCGCATCGCGCTCGCGCACGCCCAGATCCCAGGACTCCAGCAGCAGGCGGCGCATCCGCGGCCATAGGAGGTGATGGTGCCTCCCGCCGGTCATGCGGTCGATGATGCGCATGTTGAGCAGGCGCACGCGGTAGCGCTCGGCCAGCGGCGCCATGGAGAAGATCCCGCCCGGATGCACGGTGCGCACGGCGGTGGGCTCCGGCAGGAAAGCCAGGTCGCCCTTGCCCAGCGCATGCACCCAGAGCACCGTATCGCCCGAGGGCGCCACCCGGAACTCGGGGGGCAGCGGCATGATGGCGCCGCGCCGCAGCACCATGGTGCAGGTGGGCACGCCCTGCCCGGCCATGAAATCGGCCTGCGTCACGCGGCCCTTCACCGGTGCCGTGGCGAAGCTGCCATCGAAGAAGGGCCAGCGCTCACCATCGCGCTCCTGCCAGGCCGCCGTGAAGCAGCCGCTCAGCGATGCATCGGCCTGCAGCAAGGCCACCTGCCGGGCCAGCTTGCCGGGGTCCTCCCAATAGTCGTCGCCCTCGCATAGCGCGATGTACTCCCCTCGCGCCTGCTCCAGCAGGCCCAGCAGATTGGCCCGCCCAGTGGGGCGGCCCATGATCACCATCACGTCCTTGCGGCTGCGGAGGAAGAGCCTGATCCGATCCGGATGCTCCGAAGCATAGCGCTGGCAGATCGCGCGCGTGCCGTCGGCGCTCTCATCCTCGCCCACCAGCACCTCGATGGGGAAAACGACCTGCTGACCGAGGATGCCTTCGAGGCATTTGCCGATGTAAGGTGCGTGATCGTAGGTGGGCACCACTACACTCACTTCAACATGGCCACTCATCGTGCGTGCAAGTAATGACACCCTGGGCTTAATGGCCTCGTCGGACCTCATCGATTGCCACTGGAGCGCAACCCAACTTGGAGCATGCGGCTTGGGGGATACTTTCGCCGCATGAACATCCCAAGCAGCTCCACCATCGGCGAAGGCGTAGTGTTTGGCCTGAACTGCGTGGTTGGCGAGAATGTGCGCATCGGGAACGGCGCACGATTCGGCAACATGTGCATCATCGAGGACAACACCGTGATCGGCGAAGGCGTGGTCATGGACCATTTCTGCGTCATCGGCGAGGAGTGCAGCATCGGCGCCCGCACCCGGGTGCGCAGCCACGTAGAGCTGAGGAAGAAGACCGTGGTGGGTGAGGATTGCTACATCGATAGCGGCGTGAAATCCAGCGGCCTCAACCGGATCGGCAACCGGGTCACGCTGCGGTACGATGCCATCATCGCGCGCGGATGCGACATCCGCGACGATGCATACATCTGCCCCCAGGTGATGACGAACAACCTCGATCACAATGGGAAAGAGGTGGGCGGCGCAACAATCGGCGAGAAGTGCTTCATCGGCACGAACTCCACGATCGGCGCAGGCATCACGCTTGCTTCGCGCACGGTGGTGGGCTCCAAGGCCATGGTGACCAAGACCATCGAGACGGCAGGTGTGTACGTGGGTGTGCCCGCCACCCGGATCCGGGATCTCTGAGCAGGCCTAGGTCGCACGCGGCCTCGTGCGAGGCACGCCCTTCTTCGCTTCCCCGCTGGCTATCTCTCGGGCAGGCACGCCAACCACGGTCAGGCCCGGCTCCCTCACATCGTTGATGACCGCGGCACCAGCACCCACTGTGGTTCCTGCTGCCAGTCGCGCACCAGAACGCACCGAGGCGCCTGAGCCCAGGAAGCTCCGGTCACCGATCACCGCGCTTCCCGCAAGGCTCACATTGTTGGCGAAGTGGCAATGCTCGCCGATGCGCACGCTATGCCCAACCTTGCACCCCGGAGCCATGACGGTTCCGCGACCGATGACGGTAGCCTCGTTGAAAAGGCCCCGCACCACCGCGCAGCCGGCTGCCAGGAACACATCGTCCTCGATGCGCACCGACCCCGTCTGTGGAAGCATGATCCGCTCGCGGCCCGTCTCATCCCAAACCCATACCGCGCCGGTTACCCCGAGGTGGCATCCGGGATCCACCACCACACGCCGACCGATGATGCACCCATCCATGACCACCACATGGGCGTGCAGCACCGTGCAATCGCCGATGCGCGCACGGCCCACCACGGCGTAGGGCCCGATATGGACCTCCCGGCCGATCTCGGCTTCGGGGTGGATGATGGCCGTGGGATGGATGCCCGGCTCGGGCTTGGTGCTGAAGAGCGCACCGCACAGCTTGTAGAAGGCGAGCTGGGCATCGCCCTGGACAAGGATGGCGGTATTGCCGTTCAGTTCGCCCCAATCGCGATCGGCGCAGATAACGGCCGATTCGCTAAGCGCCGCGAATGGCCCGGGAGGCTCTCCGGAGTAGTAGTAGAGTCCGCGCGGCTCCTGATGGAGCAGGCTGCAGGCTTTCGCGATGGGTTGCGCCGGTCCTCCGATGCGATAGGCGATGCCCAAGCGCTCCAAGGCATTGATCACCGCATCCCAATCGAGGCTGTTCATCGCTTGTTCCATTCAGCCAGTGCATTCCTCAATGCGCGCAGCACGCGCTCCTGCATCGCTTCGTCCAGGTCGGCATGCAAGGGCAGGCAGAGCGCACGCGCCGCGGTGTCGCGGCTCACCGGGCACAACGGGCCGGCGACATATGAAAGGGAATCGAGCGAGGGGAAGAAGTAGCGGCGCCCGTGCACGCCCTCGGCGGCCATGGACCGCAGCAGGTGCTCGCGCAGCTCGCCGCTCCTGGCCAGCACCGCGTAGTAGCCGTGGTTGGGCGCTGCGCCCGCGGGCATCGCCGGCCTGCTGAAGCCAAGACCGTCAAGGGCCGCATCGTAGCGCGCGCAGGCGGCAGCCCTACGTGAACTGATCTCCGGCAGGTGCGGGAGGATGGCAAGGCCCATGGCGGCGTGGAACTCGCTCATCTTGGCATTCATGCCCAAGGTGAAGTGCTCATCGCCGATGTGGCCGAAGCTCCGCAACAGGCGCAGGCGCTCGTCGGCGGCGGCATCGCGAAGCACCACCGCGCCACCCTCCACGGCATGGAAGAGCTTGGTGGCATGGAAGCTCAACGTGCTGGCATCGCCCCAATGCAGGATGCTCCTGCCCTTCCACAGCACATCGAAGGCATGGGCCGCATCGTAGATCACTTTGAGGCCATGCCGCTTCGCGATGGCGTCAATGGCCTCCACATCGCAGGGGATGCCATAGACGTGGGTGGCCAGGATAGCGGTGACCTCCGGCGTGATGGCCGCTTCTATGCGGGCGGGGTCGATGCAGCAGGTGCGCGGATCGATATCGACGAATACGGGCTCGCAGCCCTCCCAAAGGATGGCGCTGGTGGTGGCCACGTAGCTGTATGGCGTGGTGATCACCTTGCCCTTCACGCCCAGTGCACGTATGGCGAGCTGGAGCGCGAGCGTGCCGTTCGCCATGAGGCGCAGGGCGGGCACCTCGAAGCGCGCGCGCAGCGCCTCCTCCAGCTCGCGGTGCAGGGGGCCGTTGTTGGTGAGCACGTGGCTGCCGTAGATGCGGTCGATGAGCGCATCGAGCTCTTGGCGCGGCGGCAGGAAGGCCCGCGTGACCAGGATGGGCTCATCGGAAGAGGCCGGGGATCCCGGTGCCGGGTCCGCCTTCTCGGCCACGGCCTTGCGCTGCTGCTCGCTCATGCCCCGCGAAGATGACGGTCCTGCGGCTCCAATGGCAACCGCTCGGCCACCGTGGCGCGCACCAGCTTGGACCAGGAGACCTTGTCGGCCATCACGGTGAAGGGCGTGAGCCCCTGGTGGCGGCAGAGCAGCTCCTGCGAAGCGGCGTCGCGCAGGGTGAGCAGCACGGAATAGCGTCCGGCATTGAGCTCCAGGGGGCCCAGCGGCACGCGCACGCGGTGCTCCCCGGGGCCCAGCGCCATATGCGCCCCATCGGCATCGCGCACCGGCACGCCCATCACCTGCACCATGGAGGCATCGTCGATGAAGGCGCTCAGGTGCGCCTGCACGCCCTCCTCGATGCGCAGCCGCACCACCAGGTGCGCCGGCGCGCCCTGAGCGATGGCCGCCTCGGCCTCCACGCGCGCGCCCGATTCCTCCATCAGCGCGGCTTCCAGCACCGAGGCCCCGCCCTTGCCCGATACCTGGGCAACAGTGCGCGCCAGGCCGAAGTAGTGGTTGATGGCCAGTCCGGGCTCGTCGGTGCTGAGGGCGCACTGGCCATGGTCCATCACCATCACGCGCGTGCAGAAGGAGGAGATCAGGGGCATGTTGTGCGACACGAACACCACGGCGGAGTGCCGCATGAGCTCGCGCACCCGGTTGAGGCACTTGATGGTGAAGCTGATGTCGCCCACGGCGAGCACCTCGTCGAGGAAGAGGATGTCGGGCTCGATGAGGATGGCCGCAGTGGCGAAGCCCAGCCGCACATTCATGCCGGAGCTGTAGTGCTGCACGGGCATGTCGATGAACTGCTCCACGCCGCTGAAGGCGATGATCTCGTCGATGCGGGCATCCACCTCGCGGGCGCCGAGGCCGAGGACGGCGGCATTGATGTAGATGTTCTCGCGGCCGGTGAGGATGGGGTTGAAGCCGGCGCCCAGGGCAATGAGGGCGCCCACCTGCCCGCGGATCTCGATGCGGCCGCGATCGGGCTTGATGAGCCCGTTGAGCATGCGGAGCAGGGTGGTCTTGCCGGCGCCGTTGTGGCCGATGAGGCCGAGGCATTCGCCGCGTCGCAGCTCGAAGCCCACATCGCGCACGGCCCAGAACTCTTTGGGGCGCAGCTCATGGGTTCGCGGCTTGCCCATCAGCTCGCGGCCCAGGTCCACGAAGCCGTAGCGCAGGGAGGTGCCCAGGTCGCGGCAGAACTTCTTTGAGACGTCGTGCGCGCTTATGAGTACATCGGCTGCCATGGCTCAGGAACTCATCCGTTCGATGATCACGGACATGGTCATTCGGAAGAACGCGAGGGCGAGCAGCAGCAGCACGAGCGCGCACACCAGCACGAGACCGGCATGGCCCAGCATCGTTGCCTCGCTCGATGACACCCAGGCGCGCGCTGTCATGAGCAATGGCGTGATGGGGTTCAACATGAACAGCTTCAGCATGAGCCCCCCCTTGGGCAGCGCGAACACGACAGGCGAGAGGTACATGAGCAGTTGTGTGGCGAGCGGCAGGGCACGGGCCACATCGCCATAGAGCATGCCCACCGG
>CAZJTB010000162.1:0-6455 GCA_964548485.1 uncultured Chryseobacterium sp.
CCCAATCGCCCACGGCGAAGCTCCACGAGGCGGTGTTCACCGCGTTGGTGGTGGGGAAGGTGACCACGTTGAAGATGCCGCCGTCGCCCTGGTAGGCCACTTGGAAGCTTGCGAAGCCCGGCGAAACGGCATCGTCGCGGCCATCGTTATTCATGTCCACCGCGCCATGGATGTTGCCGATGCCGGGGATGGTGGCATTGGTGAAGTTGACCATGTTGGCGGGCGGGGGCTCGATCACGGTCTCCAGGATGGTGAAGCTGAAGCCGTTGGCCGACCAGTAGCTATCCCACGCGATGATGTAGGTGGTGCCGGCC
Source organism: uncultured Chryseobacterium sp. (assembly GCA_964548485.1). Classification (GTDB taxonomy): domain Bacteria; phylum Bacteroidota; class Bacteroidia; order Flavobacteriales_F; family PHOS-HE28; genus PHOS-HE28. Next base: position 315 of record CAZJTB010000162.1, read on the forward strand.
GTGACATCGAAGCTGGAGATGGAGGTGTAACCGGGGCCGGTGTCGTCATCGCCGGCGTGGCAGGTCAGCGCGGCACAGTTGCCGATGTACACGTGCATGCGGGTGTCCACGGTGGGCAGCCCCTGGATGAAGCTGCTCACCGTCACGTTCATGCTCGTTGCGGGGGTGAACGTGTACCAGCGCCCGAAGGCGGCCACCGTGGCCGGGCCCGAGCAGATGATGGCTGGCGCGGTGCCGGTGAGCTGTGGCACGGCGTGCGTGCCCAGGCCAACAGGAACAGCCGTGGAGCAGGTGAGCTGGGCGCTGGTGGCGATCGGTGCGAGCAGCAGGAGCGGCAAGGTGGAACGGAGGAGGTTCATGCGTGCGGTTTGGGGGCGTGAAGGAAGGAGGCTTGCGCGAAGCGTGCTGGCCCACATGCGCGGGTTATTGACAGGCCAAGGGCGGGATAGGTTGCCTTCAACCGTTCAGCCCACCACCCAGAGCCGCTTCGGTTCCAGCCGGAAGCGCACCTCATGACCGACCTCCATGGGCTCGCCATCGAGGTGCGCGAGGGTGCCTTCCTGCCACACCTCGGCCGCTGTGGCCGCGATGTTCAGCACGTGCGGATTGCTGTCGGCCCGGTGCGTGTACACGTCGAAGAAGGCCTTCAAGAGGGGCAGCAGCGCCGGCTTGCTCACCACCCGCAGCTCGGCCTGGCCGTCATCGGGCCGTGATCCGGGGCTGATGTCCGCGCCATTGCCGAATTCGCGCGTGTTGCAGAACACCAGCATCAGCACCCGGTGCTCGCTCGTTTGGCGATTGGCCTTCACCACCACGCGCATCGGCGGCGCGCCGAGGATCTCCTGCACGATGATGCGCGCATAGCCCAGCATCCCCCGGCTCCGGCTCTTGTCGAACCGGTGCGCCACGCGCGCGTCGAAACCGATGCCGGCATTGCCCAGGAAGAGGCGGTCGTTGAGGTAGCACACATCCATGGCGCGGGCCTTCGCAATCAGTGCGTGGCGCAGCGCCTTCTCCGGTTCGAGCGGCAGCCCAATCGATCGCGCGTACCCGTTGCCGCTCCCCATGGCCACGATGCCCAGTGGCGTAGCGGTGCCCACCAGCCCCACAGCCACCGCGTTGTTGGTGCCGTCGCCGCCCACGCTGATCACGCGGTCGGCGCCTTGCGCGCGCGCCTCCTGCGCCAGTTCGGTGCCATGCCCCGGGCCCTCCACTTCGCGCAGCGCCAGCTCAAGGCCCGATTCCCGGGCCACGCGCTCGGCGATCTGCCTGATGCGCGGGGCCTGCCGCTTGCCCGATCGCGGGTTGTAGATGAGCGTGGCCTTCACGGGTGCGTGAGTCGGTTGCGCGCCATGCGGTTGTTGAACTGCTGCACGGCCGCCGCCAAGGTGAGGCGAAGCCGCTCACGCCGCGCATCGTCCCCTGCGTTCGCGGCGGCAAGGTCGTTGGCGCTGAAGCTCATGGCCCCTTCCGCGTCGATGATGAGGTAGCGGCCGGTGGTGCGCATCACTGCCACGGGCAGGCGCTCGCGGCGCAGCGCGCTGCTGCCCAGGCTGAAGAATGGCCTGTCGTGCCCGATCAGGTCGAGCACGGTGGGCAGGATGTCGATGTGCTGCGTCACGCGGTCATTCCGTTCGGCCGGGATCGCCGCAGGCATGAAGAAGAGGAGCGGCACCCAGTAGTCGGTGGCCTCGGTGTAGTGCTGTCCGCTGCGATCAAGATCGGCTGTGTGGTCCGCGGTGATCACGAAGAGCGTGTTCGGGTACCAGGCCGTGCTGCTGGCCGCTCGGAAGAATCCGCGCAGCGCATCATCGGCGTAGCGCAGCGAGGCATGGATGGGCAGGGTGCCCTCGTCGAAGCGCGAAGCCTCGTCAGGCGGCAGCCGGTAAGGGTGGTGCGAGCTGAGTGTGAACACGGTGCTGAAGAAAGGCTCGTGCTCCCGTCCCAGCTCTTCAGCATAGTAGCGCAGGTAGGGCCGGTCCCAGATGCCCCAAGAGCCATCGTAGTCCGCCTGATGCGGATACTCGTTCAGCCCGGCGTAGCGCGCATAGCCGGCGCTCTTCGCGAAGCTGTCGAAGCCCATGGTGCCGTTGCGGCCGCCGTGGTAGAAGCTGGTGGCATAGCCATCCGCGCCCAGCACATTGGCCAATGCGGTGAAGGGCGATTGCGCATAGGTGGAGGTGATGAAGGCCTCGTCCATGAGCTCGGGCAGCGCGGCGGTGATGGCCGGTATGCCATCGATGCTGCGGCGGCCATTGGCATAGGCGCGCGTGAAGGTGAGGCCCCGCCCCATGAGCGAATCCAGGAAGGGCATGTGGCCGGGGGCGCCGGTGAGCGCGCTGCTGTACGCGGCGGAGAAGCTTTCTAGCACGATCAGCACCAAGTTGGGTTTCGGCGGCAGCCGGGGCAAGGAGAGCGTCAGCGAATCGGACCAGAGCGCTGCGGGCACATACCGGTGCTCCACGGGCCATAGGCGGTCCGCTTCCTCACTTGGCAGCAGCGCCATCTCCTCCACGGTGGGCTTGCCCAGGGTCATCATCAGGGTGAAGGGCGTGTTGAGCACCACCGCGAAGTAGGGCGGCGGCACATGGTCGGCCGCATTCATCACGCCGATGGGGATCAATTGCACGCCGCCGCGCGAGGCCACCACCAGGCCGCCAAGGGCCGCTGCGCGCCAGGCCACCTGCCTGGGCCAGGATGATGGGGCCTGCCCAAGCAGCCGGCCGCCCAGCCGATAGCCTGTCTCCGCGAGGGCCATGCAGCACAGGAAGAGGAGCACGATGTGCCAGTAGTCGACCGCGAAGGTGCCCGCGAGGTTGGCCACATCATCCCCGCCGGCCATGATGCCGAAGAGGTCGGCGGTGCTGCGCTTGAGGGTGAACTTGTAGTACTCGATGTCGGCGCAGGCGAAGAAGAATCCCGCCGCGTTGCCCGTGTGGTACACGACGCGCTTCACCGCCCCGTACCAGCCGCCTTCAGCGGGTTGGATGAGGAAGAGCAGCGCCCAGGGCAGGTTCAGCCAGGCCAGCGCGCTCAGGTCGAAGCGCAGGCCTCCCCAGAACGCCGCGAAGGGCACGTTGGGGAAGCTGTCGCGGTTCAGCAGCACGAAGGCGATCCGCAGCAGCGTGTAGATCAGCGCCAGCGCGGCGAAGCGGGCGAGCAATGCGGCTAGGGGGCCACGGCGCAGGTTTCGGAGCACGCGCCAAAGATCCCGTTTCACGCGACATGTCGCGAACGCCTCAGCGCCGCGCGAACCGGTGCACATGGCGGCCCTTCACCTCGGCGAGGTGCTCCAAGGGGTAGCGCCGGTCGAAGAAGCGGAAGGTGTCGATGGGCGCTTCGGCGATCACCGCATGCACCTGGCCGTTCTCCATCATGCGCTTCAGCGGTTCCAGGTCGAAGGGTGGCGTCACGCTCCATTCGATGATGTCCTTCTGCGGCAGTTGGCCCAAGCCATTCATCAGCAGCTCCAGATGTCCCCGGTAAGTGATGAACACCGGGTGGTCCAGTCGGTTCCCCCACTGCGCGAGCAGCCACGCATCAACAGCTTGGTCGCTGGCCAGTTCCTCCGCAGCGTGCACGCGCATCTCCGGCGTGCCCACGCGGTGCGCCAGCAGCCGCGCGCGGTGCTGCATGAAGAGCGCGCCGTAGCCCATCACCGCCAGCATGCCCCAGGCCCGCAACGGCTCCTTCGCCAAGCGCAGCCAGGCCAGGCCGGCAACCGCAGCGAGGAGGTGCGCATCAACCAGGTAGTTGAGCCCGCTGGCGCGCTTCACGCCGGTGATCAGGCCCACGGCAGCGGCGATCAGCGCGGCCACGGCCAGCAGGCGGTCCGGCTCGGTTCGGCTGCGCCTGAGCAGCGCTGCTGCGGCAGCAGCGCCCAGCAGATGCCAGCCCACGTAATACTTGTAGATGCCCTGGTCCGTGAGCGCGTGGTACAGGGTGAAGCTGATGCCATTGCGCAGGCTCAGCACCAGGTTCTTCCACAGCACCGTTGGTTCAGCCATGCTGCGCAGCACAAGAAAGGCGAGGGCGCAAGCCAGCGCGAAGCACGCGAGGAAGCGCACGAGCGCCTTGCGCTGGCCCAGCAGGACGAGGAAGAGGCCGGCGGTGAGCGCGGCGGAGATCGCGGCCTGCTTGGTGAGCAACGCGGCCGCAGCCAGCGCGGCCAGCGCGAACGCCCGGGGCCATGACAGCTCGGCCAGCGGCCGCGAGGCCATCAGCAGCAGCGCGGCAAGCAGCAGGGGAGTGGCCAGCGCATCAGGCCGGTTGTAGCACTGGTCGGTGATGAACGCGAGCGCCAGGGCTGAAGCAGCGGCCGCGCTCCATCCATCCAGGCCTACCCTGCGGCACAGCATGCACACGAGCGCGCAGCTGAGCAGATTGAGCAGGAGCCCCCATGCACGGCCAACGGTGTAGAGCCGCATCGTGTCATGCGGGTCCACGCCGAATGCCTTCGCGATGGCGGCGTAGCTCGCATGATACAACGGCGTGTACTGCACCACCTCGAAAGGCGGGGCCTCGGGGTCGGTGTACAAGGCCTTCCCGAGCAGGATCTTCTGCGTGCCATACACCACATTCATCTCTCCACCGCCCGCATCGATGCGGGGGTCGGTGAGCAGCGGGAGGCGCAGCGCCACATGGACCAAGCCGCCGGCCACGATCAGCGCGGCGAGCAGGCGTTGGAGCAGCAGCGCGGCCTGGGTCATGGTTGTCGGTTGCATGCGCTCACCCTGGAAGACGCGCCACGCCGAGCAAGGAGCGCCCGGCGCCATGCAAGGTCAGTGGATCGATGATGCGCGATGCCGGCACCACGCAGCGGTCCCAGAAGCGCACCTGGCGCTCGGTGGGCATGGCTTCGCGCAGGAGCAGCCGATTGCCCAGGGAGAGCAGCAGCCCGGCGGCATCGAGGTAGCGAAGGCGCACCAGCCTCAGCGCGTCGGGGACCTGCGCGCGCAGCAGGCGCTTGGTGTATCGCCGGTGATGCCCCAGCGCGGCATCGAACGGGCTATAGAGGAACTGGAAGGCGGGCACGAGGATCACCAAGTGGCCCCCAGGCGCGAGCAGCCCCGCCGCGCGCCGCAGCTCCGCTTCCGCATCGGCGATGTGCTCGATCACATCGATATAGAGGATGGTGTCGAACCTGCGGCCGCTCAGCGCGGCGGTGGTGCCATGGATGCGCTCGGCCTGCCCGAGTACGGCATGCCCGCTGAACGCCGGCACGCGCTGGAGCAGCCCGGCATCCGGCTCCAGGAAGGTGTAGCCCGTCACCTGCGGATTCATCAGCCACTCGGCATTGGCGCCGATGCCGCAGCCGGCATCGAGCACATGCCCGCGCACGAATGGAGCCGCCTGGCCCGACCAGTAGCGCTTCCAGCGGTGCGCATCCTTGAACAGCTCGAGCTCGCCGCCGGGGTAGCGCATCAAGGACCTGGGGTGATCTCGGTGTAGAGCCGCTGCCGCGCGCGCTCGCGGCGCTGCGCATGGCTCACGAGCAGCAGCCCCAGGGCGAAGAAGCCCACGCACAGCAGCACGCTGTTGAAGAGCGTGGCGCTGAGCACGCTGGCCCAGCCGGGGATCGCGAGGGTGGTGAAGAGCTTCACGCCGATGATGCACGCGATGCTCGCGATGAAGACAGCGGCGAGCAGCACGGAGGCGCGCAGGAAGAGGGCCACGACCTCCTCCGCGTATTCCATCAGCGAGCGGAACGCGTGCATGCTCAGGCTGCGCCAGTTCATCTTGCTCGTGCCATCGATCCGGGGCCGGCGGTCGCGAACGATGCTGCGCTGCGGCACGCGCAGCCGGCTCAGGAAGGCCGCATAATGCGTGAACGAGCGGTGGAGCACGGCCCCCAGCGCGCGGCGATCGATCATGCTGTAGTTGCCGAAGGGCAGCGCGCGGCGGGCCACCACGCGGAAGATGAGCCGGTAGAGCCGCCAGCCCACGCGGAAGCCGAAGCCCTCCGATCGCTTGCCGCGCGCCACGAAGACCACCGGGGCGTCAGTGATGCCCACCAGCTCGGCGATGGCGCCGGGGTCGTCCTCGCCATCGCTGTCCATCACGATGAAGCGCCGCGCATCCGTCGCCTCCGCGAAGAGCAGCCCTTGGTGGATGGCCTCCTGATGGCCCATGTTGAAGGGC
>CAZJTB010000163.1:0-6445 GCA_964548485.1 uncultured Chryseobacterium sp.
CCTACTCGCCCCACTAGCCATCCTTTCCACCGCCAATGCGCAGGACCAAGCGCCCAAGCGCGTGATCGAGGTCGCCGTGCAGGGCATGGCCAAGGGCGACACGGTCTTCCTGGCCAACTACTACGGCAGCAAGCTCTACTACAACGACACCGCTGTGGTCGATGCCCGATCCACGGCCACGTTCAAGAAGCCGAAGGGCTATGCGGCCGGGGTGTACGCCGTGGTGGTGCCGGGGCCCAAGTACTTCGAGCTGGTGGTGAACGAGCCGGTCATCAAGGTGAGCACGCGCAAGGACGACCTGCTGCCCTCGCTGCAGATCAAGCAGAGCCGCGAGAACGAGCTCTTCATCGGCTACATCCGGTTCCTGAACGACCGTAAGACCGACGGCGATGCCCTGCGCGCACAGCTCGATGCCGCCAAGGATGCGGAAGCCCGGGCCGCCGTGAAGGCGCGCATGGAGGAACTGGACAAGCGCGTGAAGCAGTACCAGCGCGACCTCGTGGCCAATAACCCCGGCACCCTGGCCGCCTCGCTGGTGAAGATAAGCATGGCCGTTGAACTGCCCGAGCCCCGCAAGCCCGATGGCAGCCTCGATAGCGCCGCCGCCTACTACCAGTACCGCGACCACTTCTGGGACCACTTCGACCTCACCGACGACCGCATCGTGCGCGTGCCCGTGTTCGGCAACAAGCTCGAGGAGTACCTCACCAAGGTGGTGCCCCAGGTGCCCGACACCATCAACCGCCTGGCCGATGCCCTCATCGCCCGCACCGGCGATTCCAAGGAGACCTTCAAGTACGTGGTGCACAACATCACCCATAAGTTCGAGACGAGCGACATCATGGGCATGGATGCCGTGTTCGTGCACATGGCGCTCACCTATTACTGCCCCAAGAACCAGCCCAGCCGCGTGGACTGGATGAGCGCGGGCAAGCTCGACACGCTGTGCACGCGGGCGCGCAAGATGGCCCCCCTCACCCTGGGCCGCAAAGCGCCCTACCTCTGCCTCACCGACAGCACCGAGGAGCGCTGGGTGAACTACTACGACCTGCCGCAGGACTACGTGGTCATCATCTTCTGGGACCCCCACTGCGGCCATTGCAAGAAAGAGCTGCCCGAGATCCACAAGGCCTACGTGGAGAAGCTGAAGCCCATGGGAATCGAGGTGTTCGCAGTGGCCAAGGCCACGGATGAATCGCTCTTCAAGGACTGGAAGAAGTTCATCCGCGAGAACAAGCTCGATTGGGTGAACGTGGGCCTCACGCCCACGGTGTTCTCCGAAGCGCGCAAGGATGCGCGCAAGTACATCCCGCAGCGCACCACGATCGAAAGCCTCAACTACGCCGACACCTGGGATGTGTTCAGCACGCCGAAGGTCTTCGTGGTGGATGGCGAGCGGAAGATCGCGGGCAAGAGCCTGAGCGCCGATCAGATCGCCGACCTGGTGGGCAAATTGCGCGAGCGCAAGACGAAGCCCTAGGCCGCGCCGCGCTCCTTGCGCAGCGCATCCTTCAGCACGGCCGTCAGCCGCCTGGCCTCGTCATCGGTGAGGCCCTTGCCCAGCACCACCTTGCCGCCCAGGTGCTCGAAGCCGATGCGCTCGCCGCCGATCACCCACACGCTCTCGTTCCATTGCCACTTCCAGCTGGAGCGGTCGATGCTGATGAGCCCGAGGCGCTGGATGTTGTCCGCGAAATACGTGCGGGCCTTGCCGTAACCGAACAGGCTGTCCTTCACCGTGAGCACGCCATCCTTCACCCGCCAGAGCTCCACGCCCTTCCAGCGCCAGAGCGCCGCGCGGCCCACGAGCACGAGGAAATAGGCCCAGAAGGCGAGGAAGGCGAGCATGAACTGCCGTGCTGGATCGCCCGGGTCAAGCCCGGCGCGCGCCACCCCCACCGCGATGCCTGCGGCGAGCCAGGCCACCATCCACACCAGGAGGCCGATGCGCTGGGCCGTGGTGGCCCGGGCCGTGATGGCCACGCTGGTGCGGCCCTCGCGCCGATCGATGCTCACGAAAGGGCTCAGCTGTTCCATCATGCGCGCACAGTGGCCACCACCTCATCGTACAGCGCCTCGTACTGCGGCAGCACCGCATGCAGGCTGAACCGCGCGGCCTGCTCCATGGCGCCCTTGCGGAAGCGCGCGCGGCTCTCCGCATCGCGCAGGATCAAGTCGGCGTTGGCCGCCATGGCCTCCGCATCGCCCACCGCGCTCAGCAGGCCGCTCACCCCGTGCGTGTTCACCTCGGGCAGCCCACCGGTGTTGGTGCTCACCACAGGCACACCGCAGGCCATGGCCTCCAGCGCGGCCAAGCCGAAGCTCTCCGTCTCGCTGGTGAGCACGAAGAGGTCGCAGCTCGCCACCACCTCCTCGGGCCGGGTCATCTTCCCCAAGAAGTGGATGGCATCGCAGGTGCCCTCGTGCCTGCACATGGTCTCGATCAGCTGGCGCTCCGGGCCATCGCCGATCAGGAGCAGGCGCGCCGGCATGCGCTCGCGGAGCAGCTTGAACATGCGCACCGCATCGGCCACGCGCTTCACCGCCCTGAAGTTCGATACGTGGACCAGCAGCGCCTCTCCGTTCGGGGCATGCCGCGCGCGCAGCTCCGGGTCGTGCGAATGCCTGTAGGTATCGAGGCACACGAAGTTGGGGATCACGCGGATGTCGCGCTTCAGCGGGAAGTGCGCATAGGTGTCTCGCTTCAGGCTCTCGCTCACCGCGGTCACGGCATTGCTCCGCTCCATGCTGAAGGTGATGACCGGCTCGAAGCTGGGATCGCGGCCCACCAGGGTGATGTCCGTTCCGTGCAAGGTGGTGATGAAGGGCACGAACTTGCCTTCGGCGGCAAGGATGCGCTGGGCCATCCACGCCGCGCTGGCGTGGGGGATGGCATAGTGCACGTGCATCAGGTCAAGGCCCTCGTACTTGGCCACATCCACGAGCTTGCTGGTGAGCACCAGTTCATAGGGCTGATAATCGAAGAGCGGGTAATCGCTCACGCGCACCTCGTGGTAATGCACATTGGGATGGTCGCGCAGCCGCACCGGCCGGTCGTAGGTGATGAAATGGACGATGTGCCCTTTATCCGCCAGGGCCATGCCCAGCTCGGTGGCCACCACGCCGCTGCCGCCGAAGGTGGGGTAACAGACGATCCCGATCCGCATCGCGGGCAAAGGTCGGTACCAAGCCGGCTCACCCTTTCGCGGCCAGCGCCAGGCAATCGCAGCCCAGCGCGGCATCCATGAAATCCTTCAGGCGTTCCATATCGCTCCGCGCGCGAAGCTTGCCCACCTGGGCCAGCAGCCAGAGGACCACGCCAGCCGCCACGAGCATCCCGGCGCCATAGAGGCCCCAAGGCGATTCGTTGAGGCGCAGCTGGGGATAGCCGATCGCCAGCCCGAAAGTGGCCAGCAGGCCCAGCGCGATGTAGCCGCCCATGAACATCATCCACACCGTGGGCGCCGGACCGATCATGCACCGCACCACCGTGAAGGTCTCCTGACCGGGTTCCTGCTCCATCTCCAGGTCAATGTCCATCTGCGGAGTCCACAGGCGCTGCTTCTCCAAGGGGTACAGGAGGATCATGTGAGGCAGATTCCCTTTCAGCCTGAAGCCTTCCGGGTTGTTTCCGCGCACCTGCCCGCGCAGCCGGTCGCGGATGGCGTCGGGGTGCATCGGCGTGCGGAACTTGAACCGAGGGCGGAACTTCAGGTCGGTCATGCCGACGAAGATGGCGGTGCGGTCCGGCTTCGCTGCTGACCAAGGTCAGCTGGCCCTGGACCTACCTTTGCCGCACCATGAGCACAGCCCTCATCACCATCCTCCTCGGCATCGGCCTGCTGGCACTGGCATTCGCCGGCATCGCCGTGAAGATCTGGGCGAAGAAGGACGGCGAGTTCGCCGGCACCTGCGCAAGCAACAACCCGTTGGTGCAGGCTGAAGGCGGCAGCTGCGGCTTCTGCGGAGCCAGGCCGGAGGAGAAGTGCCGTCGGGAAGAGATTGGGGGTTGAGGGTTGTCGCCAGCGCGCTGGCCACGCCCGCAGGTTGAGGGTTGAATACCTAGACCAACCCTCAATCCGGGTTCAACCTCCGGCTTTCAACCAAGAGCCCCTCAATCACTCAGGCCAGCCCACGCTCTTCCACACGGAATAGCCGCCCTGGCCATCATCGCTGATCAGGTAGCCCTCCACCTCGGGGTGCGCGCTCAGCCATTGCTTGGCGCCCTCGGTGCCCATCACCATCAGGGCGGTGCCGAGCGCATCGGCGGTGGCGCAATCATCGGCGATCACGCTGGCGCTGAGCAGATCATTCATCGCGGGCCTTCCGGTGCGCGGGTCGATGGTGTGGCCGTAGCGCCGGCCATCCACCTCGATGAACTTGCGGTAGTTGCCGCTGGTGGCCAGGCTGCGGTCATTCAGGCGCACCACGGTCTGCTGCACGTGCGCATCGCCGTCGATGGGCTTGTCGATCTGGATGCTCCACGGTTCGCCGCGCTCATTCAGTCCGGAGGCGCGCACCTCGCCGCCCACCTCCACCATGAACCGCTCGATGCCGCGTTGGCGCAGCAGCAGCGCGAGCATGTCCACCGTGTAGCCCTGGGCGATGCCGTTGGGGTCGAACTGCACGCACGGCGCGCGCTTGCGGAAGACCAGCGGCGATGCGTCGCTGGGGCGCTCCCAGCTGTCGGGGATGTAGATGCGCGGCATGCCCACGCAGCGCATGAGGCTGTCAATGGCAGCGGTATCGAGCGCGGCTCGGCCTTCCTTGCCCAGGCCCCAGGCGCGCACCAGCGGCAGCACGGTGGGGTCGAAGGCGCCTTGGGTGCGCAGCCATTGCTGCTTCGCGAGGGCCAGCACCACTTGGAAATGGCGGTCATCGGTGGGGAAGGAATCGCGCGCCGCGTTGAAGCGCGTCACCGTGCTGCTATCGACCCAAAGGCTCAGGCTACGGTCGATCGCGCGGAAGAGGCTATCCACGGGCCGCCCAAGGTCGCGGCTGAGGGAATCGAGGCAGGTGATGGTGAAGGTGGTGCCTTGGGCCTTGCCTTGGAGGCTGGTCCATGCGGACTGCCTGGTGCCGCACGCGGCCAGGGCCAATGCGGCAGGCAGGAGGTGGATGAATGTTCTGTTCATGCGTGGGGCCGGAGGCAAAGCAAGCGCGAAGCGATCACCATTTCACGCTGAAGGAGCCGAAGGGCACGCCAAGCACGATTCCGCGCGCGATCTCCTCGTTGTTGAGCAGGCCGAGATCCGCCGAGACGCGCCTGCCCATGATGCGCAGCCCGTAGCCGAGCAGGTAAGGCGCTGGCGATCCGGGAATGGGCAGCACCCAGTTCTCGGTGATCACAGAGAAGCGCCTACCCAGCCGCCATTGCCCGGCAAGGGTGATGAGCGGGGCGCGGGTGGCCCATCGGTAAGACAGCACAGACCAGTTGAGGCCGAGGGTGAGGCTGCGATCGGGGCTGCCTGCCGTGGCGAGCACGCCCAAGAGACCGATGTCTTCCCGGCCACCCGAGGCGTAAAGCGCGCTTCCGAAGGGGAAACTGATGAGGCTGAAGCATGCCGCGGCGTGCAGCCCATCGGCCACGGGACTTGCATACTTCACGGAGCCGAAGTAGAGCGGGCCGCCGGAATAGCGGTCGAGCAGGGAGCTGAGCTCGATGCCCGCGCTCAGGCTCACCCGCTCGGTGATGCCCGCCGCCAGCGCATTCGCCACGAAGTAGGTATTGGTGTACCGGATCTCGCCCTGACGCATGGGGAAGGCCGACTGGCCCACGAAATGCCGCGAAGGCACCGTGGCCGGGAACCAGGGCCGATCGAAGCTGCGGCTCGATTCATCGAAGCGGGTGATGCGCCCGATGTCTGACCGTGCGATGGCCGCTCGCCTGAAGGCACCGGCCGCCACGTGAATGGAATCGTCGGTGGCGCCCACCACGCGCCCGATCAGGATGGCACCGTGCTTCAGCTCGAAGCGAAAGACATTGCTGCTGTCCGGGGCGAGCCGATCAACGGGCACGCTCTGGCTTGCCGCGGAGCACACGATGCGGAGGGCCAGCAGGAGGATCGCGCAGCGCAGCATCCGGCAAGGCGGTGGTGCCAAGGCAGGGCGAATGTAGGCCCGGGAAAGCGAACGGCCGGACCTTGGGGCCCGGCCGCTGCCATGCGATCGTTGCGGCCTATCCGCCGAAATCGTCGAAGCTCACGTTCTCCTTGGGCACGCCCCAGTCGTCCACCATCTTCAGCACGGCGGCGTTCATCATGGGCGGTCCGCAGAAGTAGAACTCGATGTCCTCGGGCGCTTCGTGCTTCTTCAGGTACTGGTCGATCACGGCCTGGTGCACGAAGCCGGTGAAGCCATCGCCCTCCGTATCGTTCACGTCCTTCTTCACCTTCCAGTTGTCCTCGGGCAGGGGCTCGCTGAGCACCACGAAGAACTTGAAGTT
>CAZJTB010000164.1:0-2208 GCA_964548485.1 uncultured Chryseobacterium sp.
CAGTACACCTGGCTGTCGCCCTCGAAGGCGAGGATGTGCGTGCACACGCGGTCGAGGAACCAGCGGTCGTGGCTGATGATGACGGCGCAGCCTGAGTAGTCCTGGATGGCCTCCTCGAGCGCGCGCAGCGTGTTCACGTCGAGGTCGTTGGTCGGTTCGTCGAGCAGGAGCACATTGCTGCTCTGCTTCACCGTCATGGCCAGGTGCAGGCGATTGCGCTCGCCGCCGGAAAGGATGCCCACCTTCTTGTTCTGGTCGGTGCCGCTGAAGTTGAAGCGGCTGAGGTAGGCGCGCGAGTTCATCACCACGTTGCCGAAGGTGATGTTCTCCAGCCCGCCGGTCAGCACCTCATACACGGTCTTGTCGGCCACCAGGTCCTTGTGGCTCTGGTCCACGTAGGCCATCTGCACGGTCTCGCCGATGGTGATGGTGCCGCTGTCGGGCTTCTCCAGGCCCATGGCCATGCGGAAGAGCGTGGTCTTGCCAGCGCCGTTGGGGCCGATGATGCCCACGATGCCCGCGGGCGGAAGGGCGAAGCTGAGGTTGTCGATGAGCAGGCGGTCGCCGTAGCCCTTGCTCACGTTCTTGAACTCGATCACTTTGTCGCCCAGGCGCGGACCGTTGGGGATGAAGATCTCCAGCTTGGCCTCCTTCTCCTTCACGCTCTCGCTCTGCATCTTCTCGTAGTTCTGCAGGCGGGCCTTGCTCTTGGTGCGGCGCGCGCTGGCGTTGCTGCGCACCCATTCCAGCTCCTGCTTCAGCACGCGCTGGCGCTTGCTCTCGGTCTTCTCCTCCTGCGCCATGCGCGCCGTCTTCTGCTCCAGCCAGCTGGTGTAGTTGCCCTTGTAGGGGATGCCCTCTCCCCTGTCCAGCTCGAGGATCCAGCCCGCCACGTTGTCCAGGAAGTAGCGGTCGTGGGTGATGGCGATGACGGTGCCCTTGTACTGCTGCAGGTGCAGTTCCAGCCAGGCCACGCTCTCGGCATCGAGGTGGTTGGTGGGCTCATCGAGCAGCAGGATGTCCGGCTGCTGCAAGAGCAGTCGGCACAGGGCCACGCGGCGGCGCTCACCGCCGGAAAGCACGTTGATGGCGCTGTCTCCATCGGGGCATCGAAGCGCGTCCATGGCCACCTCCAGCTTCTGGTCGATGTTCCAGGCATCGCTCGCCTCGATCTTGTCCTGAAGGACGCCCTGCCGCGCGATGAGCTTGTCCATCTTGTCGGGATCGGCGAGCACATCCTCATCGGCGAACTTGTTGTTCACCTCCTCATACTCCTTCAGCAGGTCCATGATGGGCTGCACGCCTTCGCGCACGATCTCGATCACGGTCTTGCTCTCATCGAGCTCGGGCTCCTGCTCCAGGTGGCCGATGGTGTATCCGGGGCTCAGGTGCACATCACCATCGAAGCTCTTGTCCTTGCCGGCGATGATGCGCATGAGCGTGGACTTGCCCGAGCCGTTGAGGCCCAGGATGCCGATCTTGGCGCCGTAGTAGAAGCCGAGGTAGATGTCGTTGAGGATCTTCTTGCCGGAGGGCAGGGTCTTCCCCACCTTCACCATATTGAAGATGATCTGGCGGCCTTCTTCTGACATTGTTGAGCAGGTTGAGCGGGTTGAGGGTTGAGCGGGTTAGGGGGTTGCCCAACCGGCTGGATTCCGGATACGCGCCGGTATCAGCGCTTTCGGGCCGCGAATATCTCCAAACGCGGCCAGTCGCGAACGATCCGGGGCTCATCCACTTCATCCTCCGAAACCCCGCAACGGAGAAGGACCAGGTCAACGCCCAGCTTCGAGGGCTTCTCCATGGCCAGGAATACGCCCTGCCCAGGCTGCATCGGGCCAGGCGCGAAAGCCTCGTCCTTGCCCAGCACCAGCAGTTGGAAGCCCAGCGCATGCTCCCACTTGGGTGATGTGCACAGGCGATCGGTGGCGGCCATGGCGGTGCGCAGGTAGTCTGCCGCAGGCGCCGCCTCGGGCATTCGGCCATACGGATCATCGTGATGCCCGCCGAGCATGGCCGCCGAACCGAAGGCCGCCGCGAGCGCCAGGGCCGCGAAGGCCGTGCGGCCGCGCTTCGCGAACGAGGCGATGAGCTTGTCCTGCACGAACTTGAGCAGGTAGAACAGGGCCACGGCCGAGCCGATGTGGAAGATCAGCAGCGTGTACGACCAGCGCATCGGATCACCGGCATCGCGCAAGGCCAGGGTCA
>CAZJTB010000164.1:2308-6410 GCA_964548485.1 uncultured Chryseobacterium sp.
CGGCTGAAGGCCATGTAGGCCAGCGCCTCGTCGGCGGTGATGGGGCGCAGCATGAGCACCACGCGCAGCGCGGCGCCGAGCGCGATGAGGAGGAACACGAGGCGCTTATGCTCGACAGAGGTGCGCTTCACGTACCGCTCGCGCAGATCCCGCAGGTCATCCTTGAAGCGCGCCCAGGCGTTGCCCTCGAAGGCAGGCGCGCCGCCCCGCCGCCTGCGCGCGCCTCTGCGGCTGCGACCGGAGCGGGAGCCCGATGTGCTGGAGGAGAAATACGACACGGTGGCTGGGCAAGATAGAAGGGGCGCCCTCAGCGATGCACCTCCTGCATGCTCACGATGCTATCCACCACGAACTTGCTGTGGCCGCGCCAGGGCAGCGCCGCCAGGTACTCGCGGTAGTGCAGGTTGAACTGCTTGCCGCTGTTCACCATCAATTGCTGGGCAACGGCCTCATCCTCCACGGAGAAGAGGAACTCCAGGCTCTGCAGGGTGCCCGCCTGGCTGCGGATCCCGGTCTGGATCATCTTCCCCTCGTAGGTCTTGAAGAGCACGCCCTTGTGCACCACGTAATTCAGCTCGCCAGCCTTGACGCCGGTGCCGAACACCCACCAATAGCGGAAGTAGCCCCCGATTGCCAGCAGCGCCACCAGCGCCGCGATCACCTTCCAAGCATGCCTGCGCATGAGCCAGCGGATTTGCCGCCAAGGTATCCCGCCCGTTCATCCCTGCGCCGATGCCATTCATCAAAACCCGGTACCTTGCCTTGCATAGTACCAAGGGAAACCTGCATCTTTGCCTCGACAAGGACCAACGCCGCCCGAACATGAAGGTTGAGAACACCAAGGCGCAGATGCGGAAAGGCGTGCTGGAATACTGCATCCTCAGCGTGCTCGCGCAAGGCGAGCGCTATCCGTCGGACATCATCGCCAGCCTGAAGGAAGCCCGGCTCATCGTGGTGGAGGGCACGCTCTACCCACTGCTCACGCGCCTGAAGGATGCCGGGCTCCTCACCTACCGCTGGGAGGAATCGCGCTCCGGCCCGCCCCGCAAGTACTACAGGCTCACCACGGTGGGCGAGCGCTTCCTCACCGAGCTGGACCAGACCTGGGAAGAGCTCGCGCAAGCCGTGAAGAAAACCACCCGTCGCAACCGTCAAGCCTAAGGCCAACCCCATTCGCCATGAAAAAGACAGTGACAGCCAACGTGAGCGGAACGGTGTTCCACATCGAAGAGGACGCCTACGACCGCCTGCAGCGCTACCTGAGCGGCATACGCGCCCAGTTCGAGGGCACCGACGGCCGTGAGGAGATCATGTCCGACATCGAGGCGCGCATCGCCGAGCTCTTCCGCGAGCGGCTCGATGGCCGCCGCCAGGTGGTTACCCTGGACGATGTGGACCATGTGGTATCCGTGATGGGCCAGCCCGAGGACTACAACGACGGCGAAAGCGGGCAGGCAGCGCAATCACCGGCCGACGACAGCCGCGCCAAGACGCACAAACGGTTCTTCCGCGACCCGGACGACAAGTGGGTGGGCGGCGTCATCGGCGGGTTGGCGGCTTACATCGGCATGGACCCGCTGTGGCTGCGTATCGCCATGATCGCCCTGTTCTTCCTCGGCTCGGGCACGCCCTTCGTGCTCTATGCCATCCTGTGGATCCTGGTGCCCATGGCCGAGACCCCTGCGGACCGCCTGCGCATGGGCGGCGAGCCGGTAACGGTGGACAACCTGAAGCGCGCCTTCGAGGAAGGCGGCCACCGCGTGGCCAACGAGGCCAAGGACCTCGGCCGCAAATGGGGAAGCGAGGCGCAGCGCCGATCCAGCAACACCGGCGACATCGTGGCCAAGCTCATCGGGTTGGTCATCGTGCTCACCGGGCTTGGGCTGCTCCTGGGCATGGTCACCTCGGTCATCGGCGGGGCCTTCGGCCTCTGGCACGCAGGCTGGGGCTCGAACGACATGGGGCTGCTCGATTTCGGCGCGCTCCTCATCGGCAGCCGCGAGCACGCCCTGTGGCTCGCGATCGGGCTGCTGGTGCTCCTGCTGGTGCCCATCATCGCCATCCTGCTGGCGGGCTTCCGGCTGCTGTTGAACACGCGCGCACCGGGCTGGCTGGCCTGGCTGCTGGCCCTGCTCTGGTTCAGTGCCCTGGTGCCCACCGTGATCGGCGCCTTCTCGGTGCTCGGCCAATTCCGCCGCGAGGCCAGCACCACCGAAACCATCGAGCTGCAGAGCCCTGCCGAGGGCATCCTCTACCTCGATGCCTTCCAGCCCGGCGACACCACGGGCGATTGGCAGTGGAGCTATCGCCGTGGCCATGCGGAGATCGACATCGATGGCATCGTGATCGGCGACGGCCTCGTTGCTGGCGCATGGGCCCGGCTCGATGTGGAGGCCAGCCCCGACAGCCTCTTCCACCTCACCACCGTGCGCGAATCGCGCGGCCGCACCGGCAAGCAGGCCTACGCCCATGCACAGCGCATCAGCACGCGCGTGCAGCAGGAGGGCGATGCGCTGTTCGTATCACCGGTGCTGCGCTTCCCCTTGGAGGATGGCATCCGCGCCCAGGACGCGCATTTCACCTTGCTGGTGCCTGTTGGCAAAGAGGTCTTCTTCCGCCCGGGGAGCAAGGCCGTGATCCACGATGTGGAGAACGTGACGAACACGCATGACCGCGACATGATCGGCAAGGCCTGGCGCATGACCCCTGATGGACTCGAGGAGAGCCGGCCTGGGCAGCCACCTGCGCCCGCTGAACCGGAGCCTGTGCCCGGCAAGAAGAGCCCCGAAGCGCCGCGAAGCACGAACGCGGCAACGCCGATCCGGGAAGTGCGCCTGCCCAGCGCGCTCGATTTCGTGCGCATGGCCATTTGAGCGGGCGCAGCCGCAACGAGGGGTTGGAGCGCAGCGCCGCAGAAGGCCCCGTTCAGGAGACTGAGCGGGGCCCTTCCTTGCTCACTCCAGCGTGATCCGCACGGAGCCCAGTCGCCCGTCCTGCTCCACCTGAACCAGGTAGAGCCCGGCCGGCATGCCGCTCAACCGCTCGAGCGCGACCTGGCCGTTCGCGGGCACCGCCCGCTCACTCCGCACCACACGGCCATCGGCCGAGCGCAGCACGATGCGTGCGGGCGAATCGCCGGGCAGCCGCAGCCGCACCGACCCGCTAGCCGGATTCGGCCACGCACCGATGGGCAGCGCGTCGGTTTCGGGCACACCCACCTCGACCAAGGCGGCATCGGCCACGTTCATGGTCCAGAGCTTCCCGTTGCGCCGCTCGCTCACCGTGGCCACCACCCGCATGTTCAGGTGGCTCCAGGCCTCGGGCACCTGCAAGGTGAACTGCTGCGCATAGCTGCTGCCCACTGCGGTGGTGCCCGGTATCGCTCCGGCGATGCCCTGCACGCCCCCGAGCACCTCGCGCACCACCTGCTTATGCACGTAACCCGGCGCGGCAGCGGTCTGTGGGCCGGGCAGATTGTCCTCCAGCACGTAAGCGTTGATGAGGAACTCGCCCGTGACCGCCGCGCTGAACGCCGCGCTCACATCGATGGTGAGCTGCCGCGTCCACGCGTTGAAGGCCGGCGCGATGCCGACGGCGACGGGCGAAACGCCCTGCTTGCGCAGCTCCGCGCGCGGGCCCCATTGATCGTAGGCGGCATCATCGGGCAGCGTGCCGAACTCCTCCTGCTCCATCACCCCGGCGGGCGAGTAGTTCGCGTTGAACTGCGCCCAATAGGCCGTGCTGCTCGCGCTGGAGAACTCATCGCCGTTGTGGTGCTTGGCCACCACAATGAAGGGGTCGGCATCGAGCGTGTTCGTGGTGGCGTTCGGCTGCGGGCAGAATTGGCACCAAGTGCCCGTGTACTGCTCGATCAGCACGCTCTTCGGCGTCCATTGCGGCAGCACGGTCACAGGGAAATACAGGGTATCGTTCGTTTGATCCGAATCGCCATTGCCAACCACCCACACCTTCAGGGTGCCATCGCCCGGCGCCGAGGTGAACGGGACCGGGTGCACATACGGCCAGTACTGCCCGGGGTTGATGCCCGTGGTGCTCTGCCAATTGCCCTGCTGCACGGCGCCGTTGCCGAAGCGGTAGTCAA
>CAZJTB010000165.1:0-6396 GCA_964548485.1 uncultured Chryseobacterium sp.
TCTTCGGCATGATCGCGCTCATCGGCGTGATGGTGAACGATTCGCTGGTGATGCTGAGCACCTTCAACGCCAACCTGAAGGAGCGCATGGGCTTCCATGAGGCGCTGCGCACCGCCGCGCTATCGCGCCTGCGGCCCATCCTGCTCACCTCGCTCACCACGGTGGCGGGCCTGCTGCCCATCACGCTCAACCGCAGCTTCCAGGCGCAATTCCTCATCCCCATGGCCATCACGGTGGCCTATGGCCTGGTGCTCGCCACATTCGTGACGCTGGTGCTGCTGCCCGTGTACATCACCGTGCTCAATCAGCTGCGCCGCTTCATCCACTGGCTTTGGAATGCCCGCTGGCCCTCGCCGGAGGAGGTGGAGCCGGCCGTTCAAGAACTGCCCTATGAGAACCTGGAGGAAGAGCGCGCTTAGCGCATCGCTGATGGTGGCGGCCGCTGCAGCGGCGCAGGATACCCTGTCGCTGGATGCCGCTGTGCGACTGGCACTGACGAATGAGCACGGCATCCGCATCGCGCGCAACGAGGCGCTGATCGCGCATGAGCAGGCCACGGCGGGCAATGCGGGCCTGCTGCCGCGCATCGATGCCAGCGGCAGGGGCACGTACAGCAACCAGTACACCCGCCTCGATTTCGTGGAGGGCATCCCCGATGTGGAGCGCGATGGCGTGGTGAACACTGCGCTATCCGGGCAGGTGGGCCTGGCCTACACGCTCTTCAACGGCATGGGCAACTTCGCCGCTCACGACCGCGCGCAGCTCAACGCGCATGTCGCCGATCTGCGCGAGCGCGCGCAGGTGGAGGCCACGCTGGTGCAGGTGGTGGCGCTCTACTACCAGCTGGCCGCGCTGGAGGAGGACGTGGCCGTGATGGAGCGCATCCTGGCCATCAGCGCCGACCGGTACATGCGGCAGGAGGGCCGTGCCGCGCTCGGTGCCACCGGCCGCCTGGAGCTGCTCAACGCGCAGGTTGATCTGCAGGGCGACAGCAGCGCATGGGTCCTGGCCGTGCAGCGCAAGGAGCGGGCGGCGCGCGATCTGAACGTGCTCCTGGGCCGCTCGCCAGCAGAGCCGCTGCGCGTGTCGCGTCGCGTGAGCTACGCCCAGGCCTTGTCCGAGGAGCAATTGGTGCAGGAGGCCCTGCGAGGCAACGTGCAGTTGCGCGTGGCATCGGCGCAGCTGCGCGCGGCAGAGGCGGATGAGCGCATCGCGAAGGCCCTGCGCTGGCCGCGCCTCGACCTCACGGGCGCCTATGGCGTAAGCGACCAGCGGAATGGCGCGGGCATCGTGCTGGGCACCTACACGAGCGGCATCAATGGAGGGCTCACGCTGAGCGTTCCGCTCTTCGATGGCGGGCGCGTGGCCACCCAGGTGGGGTCGGCGCGGCTGCGGGCCGAGAGCGCCGCGCTGGCCGAGGAGCAGGCGCGGTTGCAGGCCGAGCGTGATGTGCGCAACAGCTTCACCACCTGGCGCGGCCAGCGCGAGGTGCATCGCATCCAGCAGGAGGCGGCGCGCACGGCCGAGCTGGGCTTCGAGCGCACCAGCGAGCTGCACCGCAGCGGCCAGCTCACGGGCCTGCAATTCAGGCAGGCGCAGCTGGACCTGGCGAATGCCCGGCGGCAGGCGCTCGTGGCGGGCTTCGATGCGAAGGTGGCGGAGCTGCAGCTGCTGCGCGCCAGCGGCGGGCTGCTCCAGGCCCTAGGCGTCGATGGCCTCCGCTGATGCGGGACGCTTCATCCTCAACAGCACCTCGAACGCCGGCGGTCCCTCGGTGCGCACATGTAGGCTGCCATCGAGCTGCTCGGCCAGTGCTTCCACGATCTCCAAGCCCAGTTTGCCCGGGCCGCTGAGCGAAGACCTGTCGGCCGATACGCCGTTATTACCCACCACCAATCGGTGGAGGTCGCCTTCCACGCGCGTTACGCTTACCGTGATGTGGCCGCCGGTGGCATGCGGGAAGGCGTGCTGGTAGGCGTTGTTCACGAGCTCGCAGGTGATGATGCCCAGCTCGATGGCCGTATCCTGATCGCAGCGCAGGCCATGCGTGTCAACCCCGATGCTGACCGTGGAGCGGCGCTCGCCGTGCATGGCCGCGATGGAGGTGGTGAGCTGCGTAAGGAAGCCCTGCAAGTCGATGTCGCGCAGATCCGGATGGTCGTAGAGGCGGTGGTGGACCAGCGCGATGGTGTCGATGCGCCGCTTGCCGCGCAGGAATTCCTCGCGCACGGCGCCGTCGTTGAGTGAAGAGGCTTGCAGGTTGAGCAGGCTGCTCACCACCTGCAGGTTGTTCTTCACCCGGTGGTGCACCTCCCGGCTGAGCACGTCGCGCTCGCCGAGCGCCTTCGCCAGGCGATGCTCGAGCTGCTTGTTCTGGAGCAAGAGGCGATTGCTCCCTTTGCGCCGTGTTCGGCCCCTGAGCCAGAGCGCGAGCAATGCAGCGCCGAGCAGCAGCAACCAGCCCGTTGCCAGGCGGAGTGTCCACCACTGCTGGTCGGACGCTGTGGCGAGCGGCTCGGCATCGATGAGCGCGCAGGCGGTGAGGTTGAGCCCGTTGAGCAGGTAGGGCTCGAAGCTGGCGGCGAATCGGCCGTGGCGGCTGATCCGCTCGGCCGGGTTCGCGCGGCGCTGCGCGATGGCCGCTTGGAGGGCCTCGTTCGCGCGCGGACCGCTGCTGCTGGCCTTGATGGAGGCTCCGGCGCTGGTGAGCAGCGCCACTCCCTGGCTCCGTGTCGCGGATTGGCCTGCACCCGCGGCGCGCTCGAGGCTCACCTCCAGCAGCATCACGCGGAAGGCCTCGCTCTCATGCCCTCTTGATATCAGCAACGAGGCCTGCATCACCTTCTCGGCTGTATCGCCGAATTGCCGGAGCGTCCAGATCGGCGATTCACGGTCGTTCTCAAGCGCCTTGCTGAACCAGATGCGCTCGCGCGGATCGTAATGGCCGAGCTTGGTCCACGCCCAGCGCAGGCTGTCGTTTTCCGCGCCGAAGCGCGTGGCCACCGGGTACCCAGCCGAATCGGTGAGCGAAGTCCTGACGACCACCAGTATCGTATCGTCGCGGTGGAGGGCCAGCTCGTTCCCGCGCTCATCGGCCAGCCGGATGGAGAGGAACTCCCAATGATTGCGCAGCGCCCCGGCCCATCGGTCGAGGAGCCAGTCCTCATCATGTCCCCTCCGGCTCGCCTCGGCCTCTTCCACCAGGTGCTCCTGCCACTTGCTGAACATCGCATCCAGCTTCACCTGCAGCAACTCCTGCGACCGTGCCAGCGCGTCGGCCACGGCCTCGCTGCCCTTCGCGCGCAGGTTGAATGCCTGCCGCGCCAGCAGCCAGGCCCCGCTGAGCAGCAGCGCCGCCAGGATCAGCGGGAGGAGGCGGTCGATGGGGGTGCGTTCCATCAGGGGCAGGGCTCGTTCGAGACCTCGGAGCGCGTGGTCTCCACCTTCGCGCTGCCATCCTTGATCTGCTCGGTGGTGATGCGCTGCGGGATGAAGTAGATGCCGTTGAGCTTGCCCATGAGCAGCTGCCCGGCGCGCATGCAGGTAT
Organism: uncultured Chryseobacterium sp.; assembly: GCA_964548485.1. Classification (GTDB taxonomy): domain Bacteria; phylum Bacteroidota; class Bacteroidia; order Flavobacteriales_F; family PHOS-HE28; genus PHOS-HE28. The sequence goes on from CAZJTB010000165.1 coordinate 3,548, forward strand.
CCGCCTCGAATGATTCAACGGTGCGGCCCTGGTAGTAGAGGTCGAGCACCAGATTGATGCGCTTGTCAACGCCGGCGGTGTTCTTCAGGCGCAGCAGCAGCTCGCTGGGCTTGCCGGGCGGATGGTTCCAGCGGTAGGCCACTTCAACGCCATCCTGCGTGCCCTTCTCGATGTACTGCGTGGTGGCGCACGCATGAAGCAAGAGGGTGAGCGCGGCGCAGGTGATGGGAATCGTTGCGTTCTTCATGCTTGGATGCTGTTCAGTGCGGCGATGGTGCGGTCGGCCGCGTCGTCGTCGATGTCGAGGTGGGTGACCATGCGCACCTGGCGCGGGCCGATGGCGAAGCAGCGGATGCCCTCCTGCTCCAGGCGTGCCACGTGGGCCTTGGCGTCGTGCACGAGGTCGTAGATGATGATGTTGGTGTCCACGGGCATCAACCGCTCGCACCAGGGCGCGCGCGCGATGGCCTCACCGATGCGCCGAGCGCGGGCGTGGTCGTCCTTGAGCCGGCCCACATGATGGTCAAGGGCATGAAGGCCTGCCGCCGCGAGGATGCCCGCCTGCCGCATGCCGCCGCCGAAGCGCTTGCGCACGCGGCGGGCTTGATGGATGTATGCGCCCGGACCGATGAGCACGCTTCCCACCGGAGCGCCCAAGCCCTTGCTGAGGCAGATGGAGATGCTGTGGAAGATGCGGCCCCACATGACCGCCGTGGTGCCATCCACGGCCATGGCATTGAAGAGCCGCGCCCCGTCGAGATGGAGCATGAGGCCATGCGCATCGCAAGCGGCGCGGATGCGCTTCGCTTGGGCGATGTCCCAGATGGCGCCACCGCCGCGATTCACGGTGTTCTCCACCACCACCAGCCGTGTGTTGGCGAGGTAGGCGGCGTTCCGGTCGTTGATGGCGGCTTCGACGCTTTCCGCGGTGAAGCGGCCGCGGTCAGCAGGCAGGTGCTTCACGCTGCAGCCGCTGTTGGCCATCAGGCCTCCGCCCTCGTAGCGGTACACATGCGCGCCCTCCTCGCAGAGCACTTCATCGCCCGGGCGCGTATGCGCATTGATCGCGATCTGGTTGGTCATGGTGCCGCTGGGGCAGAAGAGCGCGGCCTCGTGGCCGAAGAGGCCCGCCATGCGCTCCTCCAGGGCATTCACGGTGGGGTCCTCGCCGAAGACGTCGTCGCCGAGCGGCGCGCGCAGCATGGCCTCGCGCATGGCCGGGGTGGGCTGCGTCACGGTATCGGACCGGAGGTCGATGTTGCGCATGCGCCCAATATAGCGGGCGTCAGCGCCGTGCTAGCCGAGGAGCTTGTGCAGCTCGATGAGCAGGGGGAGCTCGGCCTTGTTCACGCCGTGGAAGGCCCCGGCCACGGCATCGGCGCACGCATAGATGAGCCGCTTCCGCTCAGCGGGCAGGTCGCCGTGATGCCGCGACATGTAGGCAACGAAGGAGTCGAAGGCCTCCTCGGAGCTGGCGCCGCGCTCGGCCAGCACCTCGAACTCGAACTCGGTGATGTAGGCCTGATCGGTGCCGAAGTGGTCGGTGCTCACCTCCTGGGGCACCAGCTGCTCGCTCACGATGCGCTTCAGCGCGCGCACCTCCTTTTCGCTCACGGTGCCATCGGCCGCCGCAATCGCGTACAGCAGACGGCCCAGTTCCTTGTAGAAGAGTTGCGCTTCCATGGCGGTGAAGTTGATGACGAGCGAAGGTATGCCTGCTGACGGCGGTCACCTCGCGCGCGCCACGAGCAGGCCATCGCGCAGCGGCACCATCACCGGCTCCAGGCGATCATCGGCCTGCACCATGCGCGCGAAGCGGATGAGCGCTTCGGTCTGCTCGTCCCGGTCGCCAGGCTCCTTCAGCACCTTGCCGCTCCAGAGCACGTTGTCGGCGATGATGAGGCCGCCCGGGGCCATGCGGCCCACCACGGCCTCCAGGTAGCGCGGGTAGTTCTGCTTGTCGGCGTCGATGAAGACCAAATCGAAGGGCGTGGGCAGCTCCGTGATCACTTCAAGCGCGGGCCGATGGTGCATGGTGATGCGATCGAGCATGCCGGCCTTCTCGATGTAGCGGTGCACCATCTCCGGCAGGTACGGGTCGATGTCGATGGTGTGCAGCATCCCGCCCGGAGCCAAGCCTTCGGCCAGGCACAACGCGCTATAGCCCGTGTAGGTGCCGATCTCCACCGCGATGCGCGGCCTTGCCAGCTTGCTCAGCAGGGCGAGGAAGCGCCCTTGCAGATGGCCGCTGAGCATGGCCGGCATCTGCACCTTCTCGCGCGTCTCGGCGGCGAGCTCTTCCAGGTACCAGGGCTCATCGCCGCTATGCGCCTCGCAGTAGTCCTCCAGCGCGGGGTCGATGAACTGCATCAGGGGAGCTTGATGAAGGGCGCGGTGAGGCGGTTGCCGAGCACGACGATGCACGCGACGTAGGTGCCTGGCATGAGGTCAATGACCGGTAAAGGCCTCGTTGCGGGCCAGTTCGGGAAGCGCCTTACGATCCTGCCCATGCCATCAAGGAATTGGGCATCGAAGGTCGCAGGAGCTCCGTTCATGCCGATCCGGATGAAATCGATGGTGGGATTAGGCATGATGGACAAGGATGCGGCGCTTTGCTCGTCCATGCCGAACCAGAATCCGCTGAAGTACCAATCGTTGCGCCGCGTCAATGCCTCATCAAGGCCGAGGCCGTAGAAGCTGAGGAACCAACCATCGCACCAATGGCTTTCACCCATCACACCGCCGCGACGCCCTTCAGGTAGGCCTTCCGTCATGGTTTCCCAGGTGTCGTTCCCGCCGTTGTACGTGTATCCGTCGGCCCTGAAGGTGCTGCCATTGATCGCGCCTGC
>CAZJTB010000166.1:0-6382 GCA_964548485.1 uncultured Chryseobacterium sp.
TGTGTTGGAATTGGGCGCCAAAAGTAGCCGTACGCGCCCTGCCGGGACTAACCGCGGTCATGTTGCCTTAACGCGTTTATGAACAGCAGCACCCATGCCGCCAAGAAGCACAGGCCGCCCAAAGGCGTGAGCGGGCCCAGGATCGGGGCCGCCCCCGCCATGCCCAGCAAGTCCTTGGCGCTCAACAGGTACAACGAGCCGCTGAACAGGATGATGCCCGCCACCAGGAGCCATGCGGACCGGCTGGCCGCCTTGGACCCGATGCGCGGCTCGAGCACGCCAATGAGCAGCAATCCAAGCGCATGGATGAAGTGATAATCGACCCCGGTTCGCCAGTTCGCGAGGCGCTCCGCATCGAGGCGCTCCCGCATGGCATGCGCCCCGAAGGCCCCCAGTGCAACGGCCATGGCCAGGAGCAGGGCTCCCGTGGCGATGATGCGGCTCCCCTTCATGGCGCAAAGGTGCTGCTCACAACGCCGAAGCCCCTCCTCGCGGAAGGGCTTCGACCAGGGCCGATGAGACCTTACTTCTTCATGCGCTCCATCTCCTTCTCGAAGGTCTCCTTGAACTTCTCGTAGTCGTAGTCGATGCGCAGGCGCTCATCGCTGCTGAGGCGCTGGTTGTAGGCCGAGAGCAGCTCCTGGGCGCTGAGCTCGATGGCCACGTAGCACTTGTAGTTGCCCGTGCTGTTCACCTTCATCATCTTCTCGCAGATGGTCTTGGTGCCGGTGAGCTGCTGATCGACCACCTCACGGGCCAGGGCCTCGTAGCGCTCGCCGATCTCCTCGCGGTTCTGCATCTCGCGGCTGTTCACGTAGTTGTCCACCACCGCCTTCACGCGGGTGTTGATGGAGGCGGCGAGGTCCGCACGGGCGTTGCTCATGGCCTTCTTCTTGGCGGTGGCCTGGTCCATGCTCTCACCAAGGGCGTTGGCGCGGAACACCTTGTTGTCCGTGAAGTACTCCGGACCGGAGCACAGCACCTTCACCTCGGTCTCACCCTCGGGCGGGTTCTGCTTGGTGGCCTCGGCCTGCTTCTTCTTGCTCTTGCAGGCGGTCATGCCGCCGGCGAGCAACGCAGCGGTCAGGGTGAACATCAAGGTGCGGGAGAAGCTCATTGTTTTCATGGTGTTGCGCCGTGGCCCGGCGGAGGCGTTCGTTCGTGGGATTCAGGGTTTGGTTCGACGCTGATTTGCGGATCGTGTGCCAAACTACGGTTTGGCCTCATTGCAGGGCATTCAGGATGGCGGGCACGATCTCCTTGCGCACATCCTGCGCGGCCTTCTTGTAGGCATCGAGCCCGGCCTTCTCGGCGCTGAGCTGGATGCCCTTCACGTTCTGCTTCACCCCATCCTTCACCGTCTCGTTCGTCCTGCGGTCGCGGAAGCTCCAGCTGGCATCGAGGAACGCCGTGTGGAAGCCGTTGGACGCGCCTCCGCTGCGCGTGCTGCAGGTGAGCTGCATGATGAGGTCGGCCTCCGCTTCGCGATCCACGATGCGGAAGCCGCTGCGGGTGAGCTCTTCGCGCATCACCGGCGCCAGGCCCGCATCGCCCACGGCGCCGCCCAGGTTGGTCTCGCTGGCGCGCAGGTGAACGCGCGGCATGCGCACGCTGATGGGCGCCCGGGCTTGGGGCACGCTCAGGCTGGCCACCAGCGCGCGCACCACATCGGGCTCCAGGTCACGGCTCACCAAGGCATCCATATCGGGGCGCACCACCAGCTCGTTGCCGCTCTGCACGGCCGATGCGCGCTGCACACTGGTGCGCAAGCGTCCGTCGGCGTCGGTATTCTTCTGCTCGGCCACAGGCCCATCGAGGCCGGCATAACTGATGCGCAGCGGCAGCTGCGGCAGGTCGCGACCACGGCCATTCTCGCCATAGGTGGCGGTGATGACCACGTCGCGGCGGAAGTGGTTGCCGTAATCGAGATCGATGCGGTCGGGCAGCACCGCCAGGCGGATGCCCGAGGTGAGCGATTGCAGGTGGGCGTAAATCTCCGTGGCCAGTGGCACCTGCTTGCCAGCGACCTCCGCTTGATCATTCTCGCCCCAATACGGCTTGATGGCGATGAGCGCGCGGAGGTTCTGGTCGATGGCCTCGCGCAGGTTGCCCCCAGCGAGGCTGGCTCGCGCCCTTCCATGCAGGTCCAATGCGGTGGCGATGGCCCTCCCTTTCCGCTCGGCCTTCAGCCGCGCATGCTCGCTCTTCGAGAGGCGGTAGTATATCCACACCTCCGAGGGGCTCTCGTACGAGTCCACCAGCTCATAGCCTTCGAGCTGTTCGGACGACGTGGTGCGGATGGTGCTGGTGAAGGTCTCATCGAACCGGTTGCGCCCATCGGCGGTGAAGAGCAGGCTGTTCCCCTCCACGCGCACGCTGATCTCCTGTGCGAGCTGATCCAGCGCATTCTTGCGGGCAGCCTCTTGCGCATCGCCGCGCGCCTTCATGCCCAGCCCTATGCCGATGTAGTAGGCGCCGCTCACCGGTCGCGAGCGCACCCACTCCGGACGGGTATCCTGGGGCGGAGCCGGCGGCACCTGGGCCTGCTGGCTGCCCTTGCACGCAGCCAGGGCCAGCATCGCGATCAGTACAAGGCGCGTCATGGAAGTCGGGCGTTCAGCTCCTGCTGGATGGCCGTGGCCATCTGGGTGGTGCTCTGCCGCACGAGCTCGCTGCTCAGCGTGGCCACCGATTTCACCTCGCGCGGGGCGTTCAGCAGGTTGCGCAGGTCGCGACGGCGCCCGTCGTTGAGGTCGGCCACCCCATTGAGGCTCGGGAACAGCGCATCGCGGTTGCCCGTGTAGGAGGCGTAGTACATGTGGTCCTGCGCCTCTCGGTCGAACGATTTGCTCATGAGCACCTCGCCCGTCTCGAGGGAGATGAGGCGGTAGTTCACGGCCATGCGCGCCTTGTTCTCCTGGTAATGCTCGGTGTAGCTCACCGGCTTGTAGCGCGTAACGAAGTACTTCTCGCCGGTCTCCTTGTTCACCTGCTCCACGCGGTAGGCCTCGAATCCGTTCTTGGTGCCCTGGCGCAGCTGGCCGGGCTCCTCGCGGTAGTCTGACACGTCGCCGATCAACAGGGCCTGGGCGCCGATGAGGTTGCCCACGCGCGCTGCGGTCTGCTCGTCCACCACGCCGCTGAGGCTGAGGCGCTGCTCCTGCATGATGCGGTCCATGTTCTCGCGGTCCACCACTTTCAGGAAGGGGTCGCGCGTCTCGGTGAGGGCGGTGATCGCCTGGCCTTGCAGGCGCGCGGCGATATCGGGCCGCTTGGTGGCGGTGGTGAAGGGGAGCACGGCCACGGTGAACTGCCCCATGGAGAGAGCCTCCTGGCGCAGCGCCAGGGCATCCTTGTACGCCGCATCACGGGTCACCACCTTATCGAGCGAGCCGTAGGCCTTGCGGTAGGCCTTGGCTTCCAGGTCGGCCTTGCCCTGCCGGTACAGCGGCTCCAGGTAGGCGATGGTCTGCAGGCTGCTGGCGTCCTTGTAGTTGGGCTCCAGGCGCGCGATCTTGGCGAAAACCTGCTCGGCGGCGCGATAATCCTCCTTCCCCAGCAAGGCCTGCCCCTCGTTGTAGAGTTCCACGAGGTACTCGCCCTTGACGCGCTCGAAGTCGGTGCGGTAGTGGTCGGGTATCTCCAGCACCACGCCCAGCCGCCCGATGCGCTCCTGGTAGGCCTTGGCATCCTGGTAGGCGGCAACGGCATCGCCCTTGGCCGACCCCATGGCCGTGGCCTTGAAGAAGGCGCTGAGCTTGTCGTTGAGCAGGCTCTGGCCGGTCTTCTTCAGGCCGATCTTGGCATCGATGTTCCTCAGGTTGCGCCGCGCGCTCTCCTCGTACATGCCCGCAGCCTCGGCGTAGAGGCCAGCCTCGTCCAGCTTCAGGCCTTTCTTCGCGTAGGACTTGGAGCCGGAGCAGCCGGCCACGATGGTCGCGGCGAGCAGGCCGATGGCAAGGAGGCGCTTCATGGCGATGGAGCGGGCGGTGCGGCGCTCAGCGCGATTGGATGTGCTCGTTCAGCTCGTCGATGGAGCTGCTGAAGTTGAAGGCGTCGTTCACCTTGTAGTAGTTGCCCTTGTCGTGCGTGCGCTCGTAGGCCCACTTGGCGAAGTCGAGCTTGCTCTCCTCGAAGGAGAAGACGCCCATGATGGACTTCACCTGGTCGGTGCTGAAGCAGCGGTCGCGGCCGATCTGCTTGGCCATGGTGAGCTTGGTCTCCTCGAAGGGCTTGTCCTCGATGCTCTTCTTCGCATCGGCGAACTCGGTTCCGCTCATGGGCATGGCGCAGCCGATGGGGCCGGTGTAGCCGGGCATGCGGTAGGGCTCGGCCACTGCCACGGGCTTCGGCGCGGGCGCAGGCTTCACCGGATCGGCCACCACGGTGCCGGTCGTGGTGGTCGTGGTGGTGGTGCGCGTGGTGGTGGTGCGCGTGGTCTGCGTGCCCGTCCCGTCCGTGACGCCAACGTTCATGTTGATGCCCACGCCATTGATGCCGATGCTCATGTTCACGTTCTCGCCTGGCATGCCCGAGTCCTCCACCACAGTCACCGTGGTGGTCTGCTGGATGCCGCCCATCTGGGCATCCTGCTGCACGGCCGTGGTCTGCTGAAGGGTCTGGCCCGGGCGGTCCTCAACGAACTCCGTGGGCTTGGGCTTCACCGGCTCGGCCTTGGCGGCCGTTCCCAGTTCGGCCTCCCCCTGTGGCCGGAACACGCGCTGGCCCTTCTTGTTGGTGGTGATCACGATGGTGCTCTCCTTCCCCATGGTGAACCAGCCGCTCTGCTTCACATCGGGAATGGACTTGTCCTCGAACTTCACCACGCACATGGGGGTCTCGTTGCGGATGCCGGTGGCCACCACGCGCGAAGCGGGGGCGGCGTTCTTCACATCGCCATCGATGACGAGGGTGAACTTGGCGCCATCATCGGTGAAGAAGACCAGGTCGCAGGTCTGGCCGATGACCGCCGCCGGGGCGAGCAAGGCGGCGATGAGCAGGGCGGAGAGCTTGTTCATGGAGAGGGTGTTTTGAGGGTTACGAAAGTAGTTGGTGCGTGCTGAAGGCAACGCCTGTGCCACAGCCGGGGGCCTGCCCCGACCACAAGTGGGCAAGCGGCCCTTCGCATCTTCGCGCCGCTCAGCAATCCCATGCGCAAGATCCTTATCCTGGGCGCCGGCCGCAGCGCCAGCTCCCTCATCCAGTACCTCATCACCCACGCCGACCAGCAGGAGTGGCGCATCACCGTGGCCGACAAGGACCAGGCTCAGGCCCAACGCCTGGTGCACGAGGGACCAACGGTTGCGCAGGGTGTGGCCCTGGATGCCACCGACGGCCAGGCCCGCGCATCGCTCATCGCGCGGCACGACCTGGTCATCAGCATGCTGCCCGCCTTCATGCACATGGATGTGCTGAAGGACTGCCTCGCCCTGGGCAAGCACGTGATCACCCCCAGCTACGTGCCCGACGCCCTGTGGCCCTTGGATGCCGACTTCCGCTCCAAAGGCCTCATCGTGCTGAACGAGATGGGCCTCGACCCCGGCATCGACCACATGAGCGCCATGCGCATCCTCGACCGCATCCGCGCCGAGGGCGGCCGCATGGAAGCCTTCGAGAGCCATTGCGGCGGATTGGTGGCGCCCGAGAGCGACGACAACCCGTGGGGCTACAAGTTCAGCTGGAACCCCCGCAACGTGGTCCTGGCCGGACAGGGCGGCGCCGCCAAGTACATCCGCGATGGGCAGGTGAAGTACATCCCCTACCACCGCCTCTTCACCGATACCGTGCGCATCAGCGTGCATGGATTGGGCGAGTTCGACGCCTACGCCAACCGCGATTCGCTCAAGTACCGCAAGGCCTACGGGCTCGATGATATCCCCACCCTGCTGCGCGGCACACTGCGCAAGGCCGGTTACTGCGAGGCCTGGAACGCTTTCGTGCAATTGGGCTGCACCGACGACAGCTACGCCATGGAGCTGCCGGACGGCGCCACCTACAACGATTTTATCGATTCATTCCTGCCCCATGCCGCTGGACGTGACACCCGCACGATGCTCCGGGAAACGCTCGGCCTGGCCGCACATGGCGATACGATGATGAAGCTCGATTGGCTCGATCTCTTCAGCCAGAAGCCGATCGGCGTGGCGGGCCTCTCCCCTGCTGCTACGTTGCAGCGCCTACTGGAAGAAAAGTGGAAGCTCGGCCCTGACGACAAGGACCTGGTGGTGATGTGGCACCGCTTCCGGTACAGCATCGAAGGCCAGCACCAGGAATTGCAGGCCTCACTGGGCGTGATCGGGCAGGACCGAACGCACACAGCGATGGCGCGCACGGTTGGATTGCCCATCGCCATGGCGTGCAAACTGGTGCTCAACGGCAAGCT
>CAZJTB010000167.1:0-6375 GCA_964548485.1 uncultured Chryseobacterium sp.
CGCAGGGTGAAGCGCTCCTCGAAGGTGGCATCGTTGATGAGCACCAGCCGATAGCGGCTGCGCAGGCGCGCGAGCAACCCGCGCCAGCCCCTCGGAACCTTGCGCGGCTGCGGTGGCGGCATCGGCGCGAAGATCGCACCGGCCCGGTTGAGGCGCGCTGAAATAACTTCGCCCGTTCGCAGTTATCCAAGCCGACCGATTTGCGCGCGCAACCCACATACCCCGCCCTGCGGTGGGCCCTGGCGGCCCTTGTCGCTGGGCTGATGGGCTGCTCCCAGGAGAAGGACACCTTCGTGAACCGCACCTATCACCGGCTCACGGCGCGCGACAACGGCTGGTTCAACGCCAACGAGAAGCTCAAGGAGAAGGTGCAGGACATCGAGGACGCCCACAAGGACGACTTCGACCAGGTGCTGCCCATCTTCGTCTATGGCACCGAGCAGCAGGCCAAGGCCGCCGTGCCCGACCTGGAGAAGTGCATCGACAAGTGCTCGCTGGTGATCGAGCGGCACAGCATGGACATCAAGGGCAAGGAGAAGAACACCTGGATCGACGATGCCTGGTTCGTGATCGCCAAGAGCCAGTTCTACAAGCGCAATTATTCCGAGGCCGAGCGCGGCTTCACCTTCATCGGGCGCCGGTTCAAGGGCTCGAACCGCGAGCACGAGAGCAAGGTGTGGCTGGCGCGCACCGCCATCGAGCTGGAGCAGTACGGCAAGGCGCGCAGCACGCTCGAGCAGGTCAGCGGCCTGAAGAAGCTCCCCAAGGGCTTCAACCAGGGCGAGATGGCCGCGGTGGAGGCCCACCTGGAGATCAAGCGCGGCAAGGTGGACGATGCCATCATGCACCTGGAGCGCGCGGTGAACCTGGCCGAGCGCAAGCGCGAGCGCGTCCGCTGGGCCTTCATCCTGGCGCAGCTCTACGAGCTCAAGGGGCAGGAGGAGAAGGCCATCCAGCAATACGCCCAGGTGGTGAAGATGAACCCGCCCTACGAGATCGCCTTCCACGCCCAGGTCTTCCAAGCGCTGGCCTTCAACAAGGGCGATTCCAAGGCCCTGCGCAAGCGCCTCATGGCCATGCTGCGCGACGACAAGCACATCGACCACTTCGACATGATCCACTACGCCCTGGCGGACCTGGACCTGAAGGAGCGGCAGGAGCGCAGCGCCATCGAGCACCTGGTGACCAGCACCAAGGTGAGCACCACCGATACCAGGCAGAAGGCGAAGAGCTTCCTGAAGCTGGCCGACATCCACTTCGATGCGCGCCGCTACCAGCCCGCCCAGCGCTACTACGACAGCACGCGCGCGCTGCTGCCGGAGGAGCATGCGCGCTACGACGAGGTGGACACCCGCGCGCGCGTGCTCGGCGACCTGGTGGAGCAACTGGCGATCATCGAGCGCGAGGACAGCCTGCAGGCGCTCATGGGCCTCGACCCCGAGGAGCTGGAGAAGAAGATCCGCAGCATCATCCGCCAGCGCGAGGATGCCGAGCTGGAGCGCCAGCGCCAGGAGGAGCTCGCCCGCGAGCAGGCGCCGCCCACCGCCAACGCCCCCACGGCACCCGGCGGAGGGGGCAGGGGCAACTGGTACTTCTACGACCCGCAGCAGATCGGGCGCGGCCTCAGCAACTTCCGCAAGCGCTGGGGCAACCGGCCTTTGGAAGACGATTGGCGCCGCAAGGACCGCAGCGGCAGCGCCCTGGCGGTGAAGGACAGCGATGAGGATCACGACACCAAGGAGGCTGCTGCCAAAGAGTCCGCGGCCGAATGGAAGGACCCCGGCTTCTACATGCGCGACATCCCGAAGGACCCCGAGGCGCTGGCCGCCTCCAACGCGCGCATCTGCGGGGCGCTCTACAGCAGCGGCATGATCTACAAGGAGCAGCTCAAGGACGTGGACAACGCCATCGAGAGCTTCGAGGTGCTCAACAACCGCTTCGAGGAGTGCCGCTACACGCCCGAGAGCCATTACCAGCTCTTCCGAATCTACCTGGAGAAGGAGCGCACCGGCTGGTTCTCCCTCGATGGCATCGGCTCGCAGACCTACGCCAGCATCATCCTTGAGCGCTGGCCCGACTCGGAGTTCGCCCGGCTGGTGCGCGACCCCAATGCCCTGCAAGGCGACGAGGCGCGTCGCCTCGAGGAGGAGGCCGCCTACCGCGAGGTGTACCAGCTCTACCGGCAGTATTCATTCCTGCCGGTGATCGCCGCCTGCAACCGCGTGATCGAAGGAGAGCCCAGCAACCACTTCCGGGCGAAATACCACCTGCTCAAGGCGCTCGCCGTGGGCGGCCTGCGCGATATGAGCGGCTACCGCACGGCGCTTCAGGCGGTGACCACAAGCTTCGCCGGCACCGAGGAGGCCGCGCGCGCCGAAGAGCTGCTGGCCGGCCTCGATGGCGGCGGAGCACCGAAGCCGAAGCCCGCCAGCGGACCGGTCTTCAAGAAGGGCGATGGCCCGCATTACTACGTGGTGGTGGTGCCCAACCGCGGCACCGACATGAGCACCATCAGAGTCTCCGTGTCCGACTTCAACACGAGCTACTTCAGCCACACGCCCCTGGAGGTCACCAGCGCCTTCCTCGACGCCGACCGCCAGGTGCTGCTGGTGAACCCCCTGCCCAACAAGGCCAAGGCCCTCGAATACCATGGCCTGTTCAGCGCCAACGACGACCTCCTTCCCGGATTGAACGACCAGGGCTACCCGGCCTTCGCCATCACCAACGACAACTACGGGCTGCTCTACCAATCGAAGGCGGTGGAGGCCTACATCACCTTCTTCCAGCAGAACTACCTTGACCGTCAGTAGGATAACCGGAAGGCCGGACTATCTTCGCCCGCTGAGTCCCAAACCTCTCCAAGCCCAGGAACCATGTTCCGCAGCGATAAACCCGCTTCGCCCATCATGAACAAGCCCAGCGAACCCATCAGCCCAGGCAAGATCAACAGCATCATGGAGGGCACCTCCATCGTAGGCGAGGTGAACAGCGACAGCAACATCCGCATCGATGGCAAGGTGAAAGGAACGGTTAGCGCCAAGGGCCGCGTGATCATCGGGCAGAATGGGGTGATCGAGGGCGAGGTGATCTGCCAGAGCAGCGACATCGAAGGCACCCTGGTGGGCAAGATCAACTGCCAGGACCTGCTGAGCCTGAAGGCCACCGCCAAGCTCCAGGGCGACATCAACACGAAGAAGCTCGCCATCGAGCCGGGCGCCGTCTTCACCGGCAACTGCAGCATGGCCGGCGGGGTGGTGAAAGAGATGGACCCCGTGCGCATCCAGAGCGCGCCACGTCCCGAACAAGCCGCGCAAGGCGGCCGCTGAGCCCCATCCCGGACAACCCGGCCATCACCCCGGACGGGTGACGCACGATGGCGCCGCAACGCTGGTCCTTCCTCCTCCCGATCATCCTGTTCACCGCAGCCATGGCCGTGCTGCTCTGGGTGGCGCTTTTCGGACTTCAGCAGCCCTTCGGCGCCCCGCATGCCATCATGCTGCTCTGGTTCGCCACCATAACCACTGCACTGCACCTGTGGCAGGAGCGCGCCATGGCGGATGACCCCAAGGGCTTCGTGCGCCGCTTCATGTCGGGCCTCATGCTCAAGATGCTCCTCTCCCTGGGCGTGCTCACCGTGCTCCTGATCCGCGCGCCCAAGGAGGCCGTGCTGCCCAATGGCATCGCCTTCGCGGTGCTCTACCTGGCCTTCCTGGCCTTCAGTACCGTGCGGCTCAGCGGGCTGTCGCGCAAGCTGCCCAAGGCATGAGCAACGATGGCGGCTTGAAGCGGGCGCGCAAAGGCTACGACAACTACCTGCGCTACACCGGCCTGGGATTCACCATGCTCGGGGTGGTGCTGGCCTTCACCTTCGGCGGCTGGTGGCTCGACCAACAATTGCACTGGCCCTTCCCGGTTTTCACGCTAACGGGCAGCTTGCTGGGCATCGTGGGATCCATGGTGTACCTGTTCAAGGAGACCGGCAAAGGGTAGTCGATGTTGGAAAAACGTAGAGGGCTTAGCGATTCCGCACCCCCTGAATCGCTAGACTTGGCCAAAACACATTGACGTGAAATCCGGCAAGAAGAAGAATAGGCGCCCGGAACGCAACGCACCTCAGCAGCAGGCCAGCCTCGGTAAGAAGCACTACCACGCACCACGCTTGGTGCATGTGGCTCAAGAACCCCTGGCGGATTATGGCCGTTCGGAGCTCACCACTATCGACCTCTTCGCCGGTGCTGGCGGAATCACCGAAGGTTTCAGGCAGGCCGGCTTTAGGTGCCTCTATGCCAACGACTTCAACAGGTGGGCTGTGGAGACCTTCAAGGCCAACAATCCTGGCGTGCTAGCAGAGTGCAAGCCAATTGAGCAGGTTGATGCGACTGGGCTGCGCGCGAATCTCGGACTTCGCAAGGGCGAGCTGGATGTGCTGGTTGGCGGGCCGCCATGCCAAGGATTCTCAATCAACGCGCCTGAGCGCGTGTTGGATGATCCGCGCAACTCGCTGGTGAAGCACTACATCCGCTTCCTTGATGAGCTCCGCCCGAAGACCTTCCTGATTGAGAACGTGCCGGGCATGCTTTCCTTGGGCAAGGGCGTGGTGTTCGAAGGAATTCTGCAGGCCCTACGCAAGCGGGGATACGCGGTTCGATACCGTATCCTCTTTGCCGCTCATTACGGCGTCCCCCAGGAGCGTTGGCGCATGATCATTCTCGGGTCCCGTGTTGGCGAAGCGCCAGATCACCCCGAACCGACGCACGCCGCACAAGCACGCGCCAATTTCTTGGGCGGGCGCACCCACACATTCAGGCTTGGGCCGTTGGAATTGGCGACACTAGAGGCGCCGATCACCGTGCGCGAGGCCATCGGCGATCTGCCCCGGTTGCGGATGGGCGAGGGGGCTGAGATCATCAACTACGACCAGCCCGCAAATAGCCGCTACTCGCTAGCCATGCGCGGTGGCGCGCAGTTCACCTACAACCATTTCGCGGCCAAGCTCTCACAGCAGAACATCGCCCGCATGCAGCACATCGGTCCAGGGGGGAGCTGGCGCGACATCCCCGACCGGCTTCTGCCGAATGGCATGTTGAAGGCCCGTAAGAGCGACCATACTAAGCGCTACGGCAGGCTGCGGAGCGAAGGCCTCGCGGGTACGATTCTCACGAAGTGCGACCCGCATTGGAGCGCTGTATTCCTGCCCGATCAGGACCGAACGCTCACCGTGCGTGAGGCCGCCCGTATCCAGTCGTTCCCTGACAGGTATAAATTCATGGGGCCGCGCGTGGCGCAATACGAGCAAGTGGGCAATGCAGTACCCCCATTGATGGCGAAGGCTATCGCCGAACAGATGCGAGCGGCAATCGAAGGAAAGCCCCAAGCAAAGGCAAGCGCACATGTCGCTTAGAATCCACGAGTGGTTTGGTCATTCGCTTGATGACCAGAGCTTGACTGCTCAGGTTACCCGAACCAGCCAGGAATGCCCTTTCCTGAGGGCGCCCTGCACCAAGCGGTTAAAAAGTGGCCTTGTGGCTGGCGTGTGCTCTGTGAAGCCAGCGACGAGCGGCCCGGTGATTTGCTGCCCGAACAGGTTCTATGCGGACGACTACGCGGTTCTTGCTGCTGTAGCGTTGGATGCGTTCGGTGCCGATGCCAGAATCTGCCGCGCGGGCGGTGATCACCGTCACGATGGAAATGACGTGGTTGTTTTTGGCAAGCGCTGGAACAAGGAAATCCGGATACCCGCAAGAACGAAGACTCGCCGCGGCAGCTTCTTCGTTGATTGGGTGCTCGCGCGCGTTGATGCCCAGGGCGCCCTGATGGAATTCGTTGCGATGGAGTTGCAGACAATGGATACAACGGGTACTTATGAACCAGCCCTGAATGCCTTGATTGTCGGCAACTTGCAGCCACCAGCTAGTGTTGCTGGCATAAATTGGGAGAACGTGAACAAGCGAATCCTGCCCCAACTCATCTACAAAGGCCACGTGCTCCGACAAGAACCCTTGTGCAGGAAAGGACTTTACTTCGTCTGTCCGGCTCCGGTGTATGAGCGGGTTGTGGAGCGCCTTGGCGGGAACCTGCCCGCCTATCACCCACAGCCAGGAACCCTGACCTTCCTCTGGTACGACCTCTCCGACAGAATGAAACCTGGCGAGCCGAGGCCACTATCGGCTCAAGGGCGCTTCACGACCACGGTTGATCAAATTGCGCTGGCGTTTACATCGCCGCGAGACCTGCCCTTGGCGGGCATGTACGAACGGGCCATCCGCGAGGGCCTCAAAGCGTATTGAACTGGTTGCACCTTTATGACTGTTCGGCTTCTGTCCCTACATTCGCGGCCGCAATCAAGGGGGCAACCCCGCACGCGATGTCGCTGAA
>CAZJTB010000168.1:0-6312 GCA_964548485.1 uncultured Chryseobacterium sp.
GTCGAGAGCTGGTACAGCGTTTTCAATGCTTTGGGCAAGCTCCTCTACCAGCGCCCCTGGCCGGCGGGCAAGCAGGCCGAGGAGCTGGACCTCTCGCGCTACGGGGCGGGCACCTACGTGGTGCGCTTCACGGATGGGGAGGGGAGCTGCTACGAACGGGTGGTGGTAGAGTAGTGCGAGCGCCGCATGGCGTGGGCAATCATAACAGGCTCGCTCTGCGTGGCGAGGCGCCTGCTTGGTATTTCCGCGCCATCTATATTGGCTCGCCTTAACCGCAACGCATGGCGATCGCACAGAAAGAAGCGTGGGGCACCCGTGTGGGCCTGATCCTGGCCATGGCCGGCAATGCCGTGGGCCTGGGCAATTTCCTCCGCTTCCCGGTGCAGGCGGTGCAGAACGGCGGTGGCGCATTCATCATCCCGTACCTCGTGTGCTTCCTGCTCATGGGCATCCCCCTGCTCTGGGTCGAATGGAGCATGGGGCGCTTCGGCGGCCGCCACGGCCACCACAGCACGCCCTTCATCCTGCACCAGATGGACCCGAAGCGCGCGCTGTGGAAGTACATCGGCGTGTTCGGGATATTCACGAACCTGGCCGTCGCCTCGTATTACTGCTACTTGGAGAGCTGGACGCTGAGCTACATCTGGCACAGCGTGGTGGGCACCTTTCAAGGCCAGAGCGCAGAGGAGGTCGCTGCCTTCTTCGGCAACTATGTCGATGTGGGAACCACCACCACGGGCATTCCTTATGAGTCCATCATCTTCTGGGTGCTCTGCCTGGCGCTGAACACGTGGATCCTCGCGCGCGGCCTGCAAGGCGGCGTTGAGAAGGTGGCCAAGATCGGCATGCCCCTGTTGATCCTCTTCGGCCTCTTCCTCGCCGTGCGCGGCGTAACGCTGAAGGCCGGCGAGCACGGCGCCGTGAACGATGGCACCCTCGGCCTGAATTTCCTAT
Source organism: uncultured Chryseobacterium sp. (assembly GCA_964548485.1). Taxonomy (GTDB): domain Bacteria; phylum Bacteroidota; class Bacteroidia; order Flavobacteriales_F; family PHOS-HE28; genus PHOS-HE28. The sequence continues at coordinate 955 of CAZJTB010000168.1, forward strand.
GGACCCCGGATTACAGCAGCATCTGGAGCGGCAAGGTGTGGCTGGCCGCCGCAGGCCAGATCTTCTTCACCCTCAGCGTGGGCATGGGCTCCATCCAATGCTACGCCAGCTACGTGCGCAAGAAGGACGACATCGCCCTGAACGCCATGAGCGCGGGCTGGATGAACGAGTTCGTGGAAGTGGTGCTCGGCGCGGCCATCATCATCCCCATCAGCATCGGCTACCTCGGCATCGAGAAGGTGGTGGAGCTCACGCAGAGCGGCGGCCTCGGCCTCGGCTTCCGCACCCTGCCCTACCTCTTCACGCAATGGGGGCCTGCGCTGGCGGCGGTGGCCGGCCTCTGCTGGTTCGGGCTGCTCTTCTTCGCGGGCATCACCAGCTCCCTGGCCATGGGCACCCCGGTCATGGGCTTCCTGAAGGATGAGTTCGGCTGGAAGCACCGTCCGGCGGCCTGGTTCTTCGGCGGCCTGGTGCTCGTGCTCGGGCTGCCGTGCGTGCTCTGGTTCCAGGAGGGCGTCTTCGATGAGTACGACTACTGGGCGGGCACCGTGAGCCTGGTGGTGTTCGCGCTCTTCGAGATCATCCTCTTCGCCTGGGTCTTCGGCATGGACAAGGGCTGGGCGGAGATCAACCACGGCGCGGACATCAAGGTGCCCGTGGTGTTCAAGTACATCATCAAGTATGTCACCCCGCTCTTCCTGGGCTTCGTCTTCTTCAAATCGCTGCCCACCATCTGGGACAACATCGCCAAGCCGGTGCCCTGGCAGGTGTGGGTGGGCCGCGGCATCCTCATCGCGCTCTTCCTGGGCATCGCCTGGTTCGTGCGCGTGGCCTACCTGAAGCGCAAGAAGCAGCTCGACCACCCCAAGCCATGAACAGCGAAGCGCTCATCCTGATGCTGCTGGCCGTGGGCAGCGTAACGGCCATCACCGGCTACTTCTTCTTCCGCGTGCTCACCGCCAAGCCCAAGCCGGAGCCCGACAGCTACGCGGAGAACGACCAGGACCCGCGCTGAACCCGGGCCGCCATGGCGAGGCCATCCGATAATTGGCGCCAGCGCCGCGACTTCGCATCGCGGCCCATCAAGGAGCAGGTGAAGGACCTGCTGTCGTTGACCAGGAGCGAGCGCCGGGGCTCCGCCTTCCTGGTGCTCCTGCTCACCGCGCTCTTCGTGGTAGTGGCCTATCAGCAATGGCTCCGTCCGCCGCGCCCCACCGATGCGGCTGCCCTGCGCGCCGAGATGCAGGCATGGCTCGCCCAGCGCGACAGCATCAACCGCGCCTTGGCCGCGGAGCCCGCGCCCCCGGTGGCCGAGCTGTTCCCCTTCGATCCGAACCGGATCGGCCAGGCCGAATGGCTGCGTCTGGGACTCAGCGAGCGCCAGGCAGGGGGCATCGAGCGGTTCAAGGCGAAGGGCGGGCGATTCCGCACCAAGAGCGACCTGGGCCGCATGTACACCCTCGGCCCGGAGCAGTTCCAGCGCCTGAAGCCGTACATCCTGCTCCCGGATAGCCTGCCGCGCCGCTCACGCATGGAGCGGGAGGATGAGCACAGGCCGACCCCGATCCTCACCACGCAGCAGCCGAGGGAGCACCAGCCGCGCCCAGACCCCGCGCCCCGGCCGCGCGGAAAGGTGGAGGTGAACTCCGCGGACACCGCCGCGCTCATCGCGCTTCCCGGCATCGGCCCGTCGTTCGCGCGCGGCATCGTCAAGTACCGTGAGGCCCTGGGCGGCTATCGCTCGCTCGACCAGCTCGCCGAGGTGCACGTGCTCAAGGACAAGCCCGACGCCGTGGCGCGGCTGAAGGAGCTGCTCACGGTGGACACCCTGGCGATCCGCCGCATACCGCTGAATGCTTGCAGCGTGGAGGAGCTGGCGGCGCATCCCTACGCGCGGTGGCGCATCGCCAAGCCGGTGATCGCTTACCGCCAGCAGCACGGCCCCTTCACGCGCATCGACGACCTGCGCGCGATACCCGTCTTCGACGAGGAGGGCCTGCGTAAACTTGCCCCCTACCTCTCGCTGGAGTGAGCGCCCTGAGCCTACGCCTGGAAGCCGCGATACGCGCGGTGCCCGATTTCCCGAAGCCGGGCATCCTCTTCCGCGACATCACCCCGGTGCTGGAGGACCCGCTGCTGTGCCGGGCCATCATCGAAGGGTTCCGGCAGCGCTTGCAGGACACCCCTTTTGACGCCATCGCGGGCATCGAGAGCCGCGGCTTCCTCTTCGGCATGCCCCTGGCCCTCGCCCTGGGCGTGCCCTTCCTCACCGTGCGCAAGAAGGGCAAGCTGCCCGGGCGCACCGTGAGCTGCAAGTACGACCTGGAGTACGGCAGCGCCGAGATGGAGATGCATGAGGGCAGCGTGCTGCCAGGCATGCGCGTGCTCGTGCACGACGACCTGCTGGCCACGGGCGGCACCGCGCGCGCCGCCGCCGAATTGGTGCGCATGCAGCAGGGCGAGGTGGCCGGCTTCGCCTTCCTGGTGGAGCTGGGCTTCCTCAACGGCATCCGACGGCTCGAACCCTTCAACGCCAAAGTGGTTACCCTGAAGACCTATTGACCATGGAATTCACCACGACCGAGAACCAATCCATGATCGCGCAGGCGGTGCGCGACCTGTGCGAGCGCGAGCTGCGCCCCCATGTGCTCGACTGGGACGAGCGCCAGCATTTCCCCGTTGACCTCTTCCGCAACCACTTCGGCCCGGCCGGCATGCTGGGCGTGCTGGTGCCGGAGGAATACGGGGGCGCGGGCCTGGGCTACTTCGAATACATCAGCACCATCGTGGAGGTGGCCCGGATCTGCGGCAGCGTGGGCCTGAGCGTGGCCGCGCACAACAGCCTATGCACGGGCCACATCCTCTACTTCGGCAGCGAGGAGCAGAAGCGCCGCTGGCTCCCCAAGCTGGCCACCGGCGAGTGGATCGGCGCCTGGGCCCTTACCGAGCCCAACACGGGCAGCGACGCCATGCGCATGAAGTGCACGGCGCGCCAGGAGGGCGACGAATGGGTGATCAACGGCACCAAGTGCTGGATCACCCACGGCATCAGCAGCGACGTGGTGGTGGTGATCGCGCGCACGGGCGAGCTCCTCGACAGCCGGGGCATGACCGCCTTCGTGGTGGAGCGCGGCACGCCGGGCCTGAAGGCGGGCAAGAAGGAGAACAAGCTGGGCATGCGCGCCAGCGAGACCGCCGAGGTGATCTTCGAGGAGTGCCGCGTGCCCGCCGCCAATGTGCTCGGCAAAGTGGGTGAGGGCTTCCAACAGGCCATGAAGATCCTCGACGGAGGCCGCATCAGCATCGCCGCGCTCAGCCTGGGCATCGCCAAGGGCGCCTATGAGGCCAGCGTGAAGTACGCCAAGGAGCGCGAGCAGTTCGGGCAGCCCATCGCGAACTTCCAGGCCATCGCCTTCAAGCTGGCCGACATGGCCACGCGCATCGAGGCCGCCGAGCTCCTCACGCTGCAAGCCGCCGACCTGAAGAACCGCGGCAAGCAGATGACCAAGGAGAGCGCCATGGCGAAGTATTACGCCAGCGAAGTGGCGGTGTGGGCCAGCAACGAGGCGGTGCAGATCCACGGAGGCTACGGCTACACCAAGGACTTCCCGGTGGAGAAGCACTACCGTGACAGCAAGCTGTGCACCATCGGCGAGGGCACCAGCGAGATCCAGAAGCTGGTGATCAGCAGGCAGGTGCTGAGGGGGTAGGGTATTGAAACGCGGCAAGGCTTTGCGGGATCGATCGGCTGCCTATATTTGCCGCCCCTAACGAAAAGGGCATTCGACCATGCTGATCATCCCGGTCAAGGAAGGCGAGAGCATCGACAAGGCGCTCAAGAAGTTCAAGAAGAAGTTCGAGCGCACCGGCACCATGCGCGCCCTGCGCAAGCGCCAGAGCTTCACCAAGCCCAGCGTGGCGCGCCGCAAGGAGATCATCCGCGCCGCGTACAAGCTGAAGATGCAATCCGAGCAGGAGTAAGCCCTTCGGGCATGCTTCGGCGGAGGCGGGAGGTCACTGGGCCTCCCGCCTCCGCTTTTCATTGACCTTACCTTTCGGCGATGACCAGGCTGCTCGATCGCTACGTGGAGCACCTCGCCTACGAGAAGCGGGCGAGCGCGCACACCACCGCGGCCTACCGGCGCGACCTGGACCTGTTCGACGCCTACCTGAAGGAGCAGGGCATCGGTGAGCTGGAGCAGGCCGATCGCCAACTGGTGCGTTACTGGGTGATGGCGCGCATGGAGGCCGGGGAGAGCCCGCGCACGGTGAACCGGCGGCTGAGCGCCGTGCGGGGCTTCTTCCGCTTCGCCCGGCAGGTGGGCGCCGTGGACATCGACCCCACCACGCTCATCGATGCGCCGAAGACCCCGAAGCGCCTGCCGGAGTTCGTGGAAGAGGAGCGCATGAGCGCGCTATTCCAGGCCGATGAGCCGAAGGGTTCCGCTGACCTGCTCGTGATCGAGCTCCTGTACGGCACGGGGATGCGCCTGGCCGAGCTCATCGGCCTGCGCGTGGGCGACCTCGACAGCCGCCAAGGCACCCTTCGCCTGATGGGGAAGCGCAGCAAGGAGCGCATCGTGCCCATTGGCCCCGCATTGCTCGAGCGCCTGAAGGCGAGCCTTGCCGAAAGGGCGCCGGACCTCGCACGACCGGATGCGCCGCTGCTCTTGAGCCCTGCGGGCGAACCGCTTTCACGGCGCGGCGTACAACGCCTCGTGCAGCGCTACCTTGGCTCGGTCACCTCCCAGCGGAAGCGGAGCCCACACGTGCTGCGGCACACCTTCGCCACCCACATGCTAAACCGGGGCGCCGACCTCAATGCCGTGAAGGAGCTCCTGGGGCATGCCGGTCTCGCCGCCACCCAGGTGTACACGCACAACACCGCCGAGAAGCTCAAATCGGTTCACGCCCAGGCGCACCCGCGTGGTGGGCGTCGCGGCCGATAGCCCCAACGACACATTCCTTCAATCCATGAAGCTGAACGTCCAGTCCATCCATTTCGACGCCGACCGCAAGCTGGTCGAGTTCATCCGCGAGAAGCTCCTGAAGCTCACCCAGTTCACCGATGGCATACACGCCGCCGAGGTTTTCCTGCGCCTGGAGCGGGAGAACAAGGTCGTGGAGGTTCGCCTTTCGGTGCCCGGCAACGACCTCTTCGCCCGCAAGCAGGGCAAGACCTTCGAGGAAGCCTCCATCGAGGCCGCCGAGGCCCTAAGGAGCCAGATCAGCAAGGGGAAGGATCGGGTGAGAGCCTGAGCGGCGGGCGCTTTTGGCGGATTTGCCGCATGGCGCGTGCCAATTCCGCCTCAATCGTTTGGGAGAGAACGGTTCTTTCCTACATTTGCCCGCCCAAAT
>CAZJTB010000169.1:0-1026 GCA_964548485.1 uncultured Chryseobacterium sp.
AAGGAGAGGCCATAATGGCTGCCGCTTCGGCTGAGGCCTTTCAGCCCCATGCTTACGAGCATGCGGCGCGCGCGCTCCACGCCATGCTCGCGCAGCGCGCGCACGGCCGGCACGTTCAGCGATCGGGCCAGCGCTTGCGATGCCGGCACGGCACCGGCGTAGCGCTCATCGTAGTTGCGCGGCGCGAAGCCCTCATGGCTGAAGGGCAGGTCGGCCACGAGCTGGTCGGGCATGCGCTCGCCGGCCTGCAGCATGGCCGCGTAGAGGAAGGGCTTTAGCAGGCTTCCGGTGCTCCGCGGCGCCTTCACCACGTCCACGTCGCCTTGGTGCAGGGCATCGGGCAGGTTGCCCACATAGGCCACGGCTTCCCCGGAAGGCACGTCGAGCACGACCAGGCCGGCGTTGTGCACCTCGTTGGCGCGGAGCACCGGGCCGTACCGGGCCACGAGCTCGAGCATCCGGCGCTGCCACTGGCCATCAATGGTGGTGCGGATGCGCTGCCCTTGCATGCCGCGCGCTTGCAGGGTGGCCATGAGCTGGGGGGCCAGGCTGGGCAGGGGCATCGGCGCATCGGGCAAGGGCTCTTCCCGGGCAAGGCTCCATTGCAGGGAATCGATGGCTTGCACCTGGAGCAGGCGATCAAGCAATCGGTCGCGTTTGGCCCGGAGCGCTCCGCGGTTGCGTCCCGGGTGGATGCGCGCAGGGGCGTTCGGGAGCACGGCCAGGGTGGCGCACTCCGCCCAGCCCAGCTCGTGCGGGGCCTTGCCGAACCAGCGCCACGCAGCGGCCTCCAGGCCCACCACATTGCCGCCGAACGGTGCATTGGCGGCGTGGAGGCCCAGGATCTCGTCCTTGCTGTGGCGCAGTTCCAAGCGAAGGGCCAGCAGCATCTCCTGGAGCTTGTTCCAATGGCTGCGCTCGCGGTGGCCCAGGGCCATGCGCGCCACCTGCATGGTGATGGTGCTGCCTCCGCTCACCGTGCGGCCCGCGCGACGGTTCTGCCGCCAGGCGCGGTAGAGCGATGGA
>CAZJTB010000169.1:1036-6311 GCA_964548485.1 uncultured Chryseobacterium sp.
CCCCAATGCGAGCGGAACCGCCGGTCCTCGAATTCGATCAGGCACCGCTCGAACCGCCTCGGGATGCTGTCGGGGGGCGGCATGCGCCATTGGCCATCGCGCGCCACCGTGGCTCCCAGCAGGCCGCCATCGCGATCGAGGAGCACCGTGCTGCGTGGCGCAGGGAAGAGCGGATGCATCGGATACCAGCGCGCCCAGGCCAGCAGGATGAGCAGCGCTGCAATGCCCCAGCGGAAGCGCCTCAGCACAGGAATGACGCGCTTCACGAGGTTCATGGACGGGTCATGCTCAGAACGGCGGCGAAGGTCGGCTGTTGCAACAAGGCCTTCGTGCCCGGGACAGCGGCCTATTTTCGCGTGCATGAGAAACCCGCTGCGCCGAGCTGCGCTTGTCGTCTCCTGCCTGGTCTTCCTTGCGGCGTCCGCGCAGGAGACCACCGGTTCCATCCCGCTGAGCAAGCGCCTGCCGGTGCTGCTTCCAGGGCCGCCCGTTGTCACCGCTGATGCGTTCGATGCGGGCGCCGCAGCGCATGATGACGCCTGGCGCACCGAGCGGGGCAAGCTGCCGCTTTACGCACGCTTCGTCACGGTGCAATCCGACCTGGCCAGCACTGGCGCATGGACCGAGCTGCCTAGCGGCGATCGCATCTGGCGGCTTGAGCTCCATTCGCCGGGCGCGCTGGCCACGGAGCTCATCTTCTCCGATGCCCATCTGCCCAAAGGGGCCCAGCTTCATGTGTACAGCCCGGATGGCGCCACCGTGCATGGGGGCTACACCGCCGCGCATGTGCAGCCAGATGGCTCGCTCTCCACCGACATGATCTACGGTGATGCCTGCGTGATCGAGTACCACGAGCCCGCAGCGGCGCGTGGCGAGGGCAGCCTGCAATTGCGTCGGCTGCTGCACGCCTACCGCTTCGCCGATCAGCTATCGGGCGCCTGCAATGTGGATGTGAATTGCGCCGAGGGCGCTTCCTGGCAGGAGCAGCGCGATGCCGTGGTGCGCGTGCGCATCGTGATACCGAGCGGCGCTGGATTCTGCACCGGCACGCTCATGAACAACACCGCGCTCGATTGCAAGGGATACATCCTCACCGCCTTCCACTGCACGGAGGAGAGCCAGGAGAGCAACTACCCGAGCTACCAGTTCCGCTTCAACTACCAGCGCACCGTGTGCGGCTCTGGCAGCGCCACGGGCAACGGGCTCACCGGATGCGCGCGCCGTGCAGGCAGCCAGGACCAGGGCGGCGTGCTCGGCTCCGACTTCACCCTGCTCGAGCTCACCGCGCCCATCCCAACCGGCTTCAATCCATACTGGGCGGGTTGGGATATCAGCACGAGCACCCCCTTGAATGGCGTGTGCATCCATCATCCCGATGCCGACGTGAAGAAGATAAGCAGCTTCACCACAGCGGCCAGCAACGCCACATGGGGCGGCGTGGCCAATGGCTCGCATTGGATGGTCACCTGGTCTGCCACCGCGAACGGGCACGGCGTAACGGAGGTGGGCTCCTCGGGGTCGCCGCTGTTCAATGCGAGCAAGCGCGTGGTGGGCACGCTCACCGGGGGGGCCAGCTGCTGCACCACGAACGGCTGCGGGGCCGGCACCAGCCTTACCTCACCCGATTTCTATGGGAAGATGAGCTACCACTTTGGCACTGGGAACCCGAATCCGGCCAATGAGCGCCTCAGCGCCTGGCTCTCGCCGGTGGGCTCCCCCAGCTTCCTCGATGGCAGCCGCAACCCCTGCGCTCCCATCGGCATGGCGGAGCCCCAGGCGCTGCCCTTGCGGATCATGCCCAATCCGGCTCACGCCAGCTTCACGGTATCGCTGCCGTCCCATGCAGGAGGCTCGACCCTTCATGTATTCGATGGCACCGGCCGTCGAATCTTGCAGGAAACGCTTCAAGGAGCGTTCTCGTGCGTGGAGGTGAGCGACTGGCCTGCCGGGATCTACGTGGTTTCACTGGTTGGGGCCGATGGCACGCTGGCTGTGGGCCGCATTCTGGTTGAGCGCTGAGGTGTACGCCCCGATAGCACCACCTTGAAGCGCAGGAAGGCCTTCTCGCGAAGGCCTTCCTGCGTTCCGGTCGATCCGATGCGCTAGAATTCCATCGGCTTGTTGCGGCCCGGGGGGATCTTCTCCCGCTTGTGCGTGACGGCGAGGCAGCCGCCGTCCTTCTCGAATCCGATGGTGCCCACCGGGCTGTGGTAGGTGAAGCCCGCCATGTGGCGCTCGAGTTCCATGATCACAGCGAACTTCACGTGGCGGCGGTTCTTGCCGAAGGCGCCTTCGCGGGCATGCGCGGTGTTCACCACCACCTCCTTGGGCAGGTGGTCCGGCTTCTCGAAGCGCAGCACCACCTCGGAGTTGGCCGGCAGGCGCAGCTCGAAGCGGCCGCTCTCGCTCACGCGCGAGGTCAGCGTGTGGCCTTCCACTTCAGCGCTTACCGTGGCATCGCTCCAGGTATGGTCCTCCACATGCATCCAGCCCGTGAGCACCACCTCATCGGCGTGGGGCCGTGATGCGGGCGGCGAGCCGGCGAAGGCTGAGGCAGCGGCGATGGTCAGGCAGGGGGGAAGGGAGAGGAGGCGCATGGCATGATGGTTTGCTGGTTCCGAGGCTGGGAACGAAGCCCCAGGACCGATGTTCCGGATTCTCGACCAGCGCGACCGGATCATCGGCGAGTGCAGGGTGATTCAGGGCTATTCATGCGCCTGGTGCGCCCACCTCGGCGGAAACCACGACCTTCGCGGCCCTTTCCGACGGACGGTCAGGGCCATCGCCATGAAAGAGATCATCGAGAGCCGAAAGCTGCTGGGCGCCGCCCCGGGCCTTTCACTGAAGGAGCTGAGCCTGCTTTACAAGGGATTGATGAAGCAGCACCACCCTGACCGGTTCCAGGATGCGGCCGAGCGCGAGGCCGCGGAGGCCCTGAGCCAGCGCATCATCGCGGCCTACAAGCTGCTGGAGGCGCTGCATCCCGAGACGCAGGAGGCGAAGGCGGAGGAGTTCGAGGCGACCCTGGCTTCGGGCATCGCCAACTGGCAGTACAAGGGCCAGGTCCTCCGTTTGATCTTCGGTGATGGCAGCGAGCACGCCTTCTATGGCGTGCCTCCCAAGACCTACAACAAGTTCGTGGGCACCGATGCCACGCCGCGATTCGTGCGCAGGCATCTGGTTGGCGCATTCCCGCGCCACTGCCTCACGCGCGCCATGGCGGAGGCCTAGCGAACCGCATCAGTCTGGAAGGAGCAGGGGCGCCGATCGGCGCCCCTGCTCCTTCTTTCACCAGCGGGTCACTTCGCCTTCGCCTCTTCCCCGCCCGATGGCACTACTTCCACCCACCTGCCTACGCTGCGGGCATTGATGGTGTGGTCGTACATGGCCTCGCAATGCGCGCCCGGCAGGTAGTAGCGGCCGGTGTAGCTGGCATTGAGCAGCACGCGGTAGGTGTGCGTGCGGCCCTTCCACAGGTCGAAGTAGGTGAGCACGCGGTCGTCGCGGATGTCCTGGTAGGTGTAAGGCCCTTGCGCCGCGCCGGCCAGGGTGCCCTCGATCCGCGTGTTGCGGATCTCCCATCCGCTGGGGAAGAGCTGCGACAGGGCCAGCTGCTGATAGCCTTGCGCCACGCCCGGGTGCGTCACGGTGACCAAGGCCATGAAGTCGGTGCCCTGCTCGATGCGCGCGGGGTCGATGATGGTGCCGTTCATCAATGTGTACGCCACGCTCAGGCTCAATGCGCTGCTGCTCGCCTTCTCCTCGCCGGCCAGCGGCGTTCCGCTGCGCACCAGGCGCACATAGAGCAGGTTCTTCCCCTTGTTGGCCACGATGACCGCGCGTTTGCCATCGGGCACGGGCAGCTCGGTGCGGCTGATGGCCTTCTCGCTGAACTTCTCGGTGGCCTTTCCATCCACGGTGAGGGTGAAGCTCATGCCTTTGCCCAGCTGGCTCTTCTCGGCCAGGCGCGAGACGGCCAGCAAGCCGAACGCGGTGCTCTGGGTGCTCCACCAGTCGCCGCTGCTGAGGCGCTTGGCGATGCGCGCTACCACGGGCGCGGCTTTCTCCACTTCGCCCATGGCGATGAGCGCATCGGCGATCATGGCTTCGTCGCGCAGGTCGCTGCCATAGGTCCAGTACTGCTCGGTGTAAGGCGATACCTGAAGCGGCACTCCGGCGATGAGCTGCTGCGCCACATCCTTGCGGCCCGCGTGGGCGTAAGCCGCGGCGAGCATCCATTTCGCCATCTGGCCCAGGTCCTTCTGCTCGCGCAGGCGGTTCATGGCGGGCAGTTCATGGGCCTTGGCCAGCGCGAGCACATAGAGGCGGTAGGCCTGCGTGAGCTGGGTGCCGTTGCGGCTCCAGCCTTCGGCCACCGCGCCGTTCCAATCGCGCGCCTGCCTGCGCTGGAAGGAGAGCCAGTTCACCTTCACATTGCCGGGCAGGGCATGGCCCGCCCGCTCGGCTTCCACGAGGAAGTGGCCGGCGTAGATGGAAGTCCACGTGTCGTAGTGGTCGCCGCCGGGCCAGTAGTTGAAGCCGCCATCGCTGCGCTGGAACTGGATCATGCGCCTGAGCGCGGCATCCACGTTGGCGCGCGCCATCTCGGCCCCCCGGCCGGGCAACTCCATCACCTGGGCGAGGAAAAGCTGCGGGAAGGCCTTGCTGGTGGTCTGCTCGAGGCAGCCGTGCGGGTAGTCGAGCAGGTATTGCAGGCGGCGGCCCATGTCAACCGGCGGAATGGTGCTCACCTCGAGGTAAGCGCTGTTGGTGCCCTGCACGCCCAGCGCGGCGGGCGTCGCGGTCCAGCTCTTCCCTGCGTCAACGAGCGCCTCGGTCACCTCGGTGGCGGGCAGGTTGGGCTGGCGCACCTGCAGCTCGATCTGCTCAGTTGCGCTCTCGCCAGCGCCGCTCACGCTCACCTTCATCCGGGCCACGCCCACCGCATCCTTCACCTTCACGCGGAAGCGCACCACCTGATCGCCGGTGGTGGCGAAGCGGATGGTCTGCTGCGCGGGTCCTTCGGGGATGAGCAGCTCGTTCGGCTCGATCCGCACGGTCACGTCCTTCACCTTCGGGTCCATGGCGAACACGGTCACGGGCAGGTCGGCGGTCTCGCCGGGCGCGAGCACGCGCGGCAAGGTGGCCAGCACCATCAAGGGCTTGCGCACGGGCACGGCCTGCTCGGCGCGGCCATAGGCCTTCTCGCCATCGGTGGCCACCACCATCATGCGCACGCTGCCCACGTAGTTGCTGATGGTGAAGTCGTGCTTCG
>CAZJTB010000170.1:0-6293 GCA_964548485.1 uncultured Chryseobacterium sp.
CCATCGTACTCGCCGACCCAGCCCCGCTCAACGTTGGCGGTACGGTGCAGGACGCTGCATGCGAAGGCCAGCCCTCGGGCGCGATCGACATCACGGCATCGGGCGGAACCGGCGCGCTCAGCTTCCTGTGGTCGGGGCCGAACGGATTCGTGGCCACGACCGAGGATCTTACAGGCATCGCCTCGGGCACTTACCAGCTCACCGCAACGGATGCCAACGGATGCGCGCTTACCACGCAGCACATCGTAGCGCAACCATCCACCCTCATCCTCTCGGCCACCGTCAGCGCCTACAACGGGAATGGCGTTTCATGCGCCAGCGCCAGCGACGGCAGCATCGACCTGAGCATTGCTGGCGGCAGCCCTGGCTATAGCCTGACGTGGACCGGTCCCAACGGATTCAGCAGCAGCGCTGCGGATATCACAGGCCTTGCGGCAGGACAGTACCAGGTGATCGTGACCGATGCCAACGGATGCTCGGGAACGCTGCAGGCCACCATCAGCGCGCCGGATCCCATGAGCGCCGGCATCACGCCTTCGAGCATCAATGGCTACGGCATCAGCTGCCAGGGCGCCAACGATGGGCAGCTCGCGCTGGACGTGGCCGGCGGAACCGCGCCATACGGCATCACCTGGTCGGGACCGAACGGCTTCAGCAGCACCAACCAGAACCTGAGCGGGCTTGCTCCGGGCAGCTACACGGCGAGCATCACGGATGCGAACGGCTGCGTGGCGCAGGCCTCCATGGCCATCGTGGAGCCCGCCGCACTCAACGCGAATCCGACCCCCTTCACCTGGCCGGGGGGCACCAACATCTCCTGCGCCGCCTTGAACGATGGCGCCATCGACCTCAGCATCACGGGCGGTGTTGCGCCCTATGCCATCAGCTGGACGAACGGCCTCGGATTCAATGCGACGAGCGAAGACATCCAGGGTCTTGAGCCTGGCGGATACCAGGCCAGCATCACCGACAGCAACGGCTGCGCGACCACCGCATTCGCCGTGCTCACCGCACCCGCACCGCTGGGCCTCGCGGCCATCCTCTCGCACGTGAATGGCAGCCATGTCTCCTGCGCGGGCGCCACCGATGGCAGCATCGATCTGAGCATCACCGGTGGTGTGGCGCCGTACCTCGTCAACTGGAGCAACGGCGCGAACGCTGAGGACCTCAGCGGCATCGGCGCCGGCAGCTACACGGCCACGGTGATGGATGCCAACGGCTGCGTGACGAGCGCCACCTACACGCTGGCCGAGCCCAACACCTTCGATATCAGCATCACCGTGGGCGAGCTGCCCGGCGGCATGAACACGAGCTGCTTTGGCGCGAATGATGGATCGATGCAGGCGGCCATCAGCGGCGGCACCCTGCCGTACACCCTGGCGTGGAGCGGCCCCAACGGCTTCGCGAGCAACGATGCCAGCATCATCGGGCTGGGCGTTGGCAACTATCAATTGAGCGTGACCGATGCCAATGGATGCGCCGCGCTGGCCGCAGCGAGCATCGCCGAGCCGCAGCCCGTGACGGTGCAGATCAGCAGCACCACCTTCACCGGCAACTACAACATCCCCTGCGCCGGGCTCGCGATCGGCAACGCGCAAGCGACCGCAACGGGCGGCACGCCCGGTTACGGCTTCGCCTGGAGCGGGCCCGACGGCTTCGCGAGCAGCGCTGCCGGCATCTTCAGCCTGGGCGCGGGCAGCTACACGGTTATCGCCACCGATGCGAACGGCTGCACCGGGTCGGCAAGCATCGCGCTGCAGGAGCCTGAAGTGCTCGACGCGGTGATCGACATCGTTGATCAGGGCGGATACCCGGTGAGCTGCAATGGCAACGATGGCAGCGCCTCGGTGAATGTGACCGGTGGCACCGCGCCCTACTTCGTGGGCTGGACGGGGCCGAACGGCTTCGCGAGCACGCAGGCCAGCTTGAGCGGCCTCGCAGCAGGCGATTACCAGGTGACCGTGATCGATGCGAACGGATGCATCAACCAGCAAGCATTCAGCCTCGCGGCCCCGGAGCCCCTCAACGCGTCGTTCCAGTACAGCTCGAACACCTGCCCGGATGATGCCGTCGGCGCCATCGACCTCAACATCAGCGGCGGTGCGGCCCCCTTCACCTTCGCCTGGAGCGGTCCCAACGGGTTCGTCTCGGGCGATGAGGACCCCAGCGGACTGATCACCGGAGCCTACGTCGTGCAGGTGAGCGATGGTTTGGGCTGCTCGGCCGCCTTCACCGCGCAGCTGCCCGGCCCTGCGCCGATCCACAGCGGCAGCTACGTATCGCACTATGGCCTGTACAACCTGCAGTGCATGGGCGACAGCAGCGGCGCCATCGCGCTAACGCCTGCCGGAGGCACCACGCCGTTCAGCGTGGCCATCAGCGGCCCGGGCGGCTTCGCCAGCTCCAGCCTGAGCAACCAAGGGCTGGTGGCCGGCGACTACCTCATCACCATCACCGACGCGAACGGCTGCGCCATGGACACCACCGTGACGCTGACACAGCCGAACACCTCGATCGATGCGGCCTTCAACGTGAGCGTTTACCCGAGCGGCACCAACGTGAGCTGCTTCGGCGCGAGCGATGGATGGATCGACGCGGAGATCAACGGCGGCAGCGGGCCCTACACCTTCGACTGGCGCGGCCCGGACAGCCTGGCCTTCAGCAGCGAGGACATCTTCAATCTGCCTGCGGGCGAGTATGCCTATGAGCTGGTGGTGATCGACGCCAATCAATGCGCCTTCTTCACCACCATCACGCTCACGCAGCCCGACAGCGCCCTTTCCGCTACGGCCCTGCTCAGCGACTACAACGGATTCGAGGTGTCATGCCCTGGCGCTTCTGACGGCAGCATCGCCCTGAGCCATGCTGGCGGCAATGGCGGCCACACCGTGGCCTGGTCGGGACCGAACGGATTCAGTTCGGGCAGCGCCAACCTGCAGGGCCTGGCTGCCGGCCTTTACACCATGACGCTCACCGACATGAACGGCTGTACGCTCACGCAGGAGCACCTGCTGAATGCGCCGGACCCCATCAACGCGGCCCTGACGCCATCGGCGTACAACGGCGTGAACGTGAGCTGCCACGGCGCAAGCGACGGCAGCATCAGCGCGCAGATCGCGGGCGGCGTGGGCGGCTTCGAGCTTGCCTGGAACGGACCGGGTGGGTTCGCGAGCACCAGCGCGCAGATCGACGGCCTGGCCGCGGGCACCTATTGCCTGAGCATCACCGATGCCAACGGATGCACGGCTCAGCAATGCATCACCTTGAATGAGCCGCAACTGCTCACGGCTGCCGCGACGGCCACCGCCGCTAGCTGCGGCAACGCCAACGGCGCCATCGACCTGCTTACAGCAGGCGGAACACAACCCTATGCCTTCGCTTGGAGCAACGGGCAGGGCACCGAGGATATCCAGGGCCTCGCGGGCGGCAGTTACACGGTGACGGTGACCGATGCCAACGGCTGCACGGCAACGGCGATGGCTTCCATCAGCAGCACACCGGCCGCTGAAGGCCAGGGCGTGGTATCGCATGTGCTCTGCCACGGCGCTGGAACCGGCGCGATCGAAGTGACCATGACCAGCGGCACCGCGCCCTTCAGCTACGCGTGGAGCAACGGTCAATCGACGGAAGACCTTACGAACCTGGACGGTGGACCCTATGCCTTGCTGGTGACCGATGCGAACGGCTGCGCCTGGAACGCGCAGTGGACCGTTGGCGAGAGCGAGGCCATCGCCATCGAGGCCACCACCAGCAGCTACGCGGGCGGCTACGCCATCAGCCAGAACGGCGCGAGCGATGGCAGCGTGAGCGTGACCGCATCCGGCGGCAGCGCGCCTTACACCTACGCCTGGTCGAATGGCAGCAGTGCGCAGAGCCTGACCGGGCTGCCCGCCGGCACCTACACCGTTACCGTGACCGACGCCAATGGCTGCACCACCGTGCGCAGCATCGCCCTGGAGCAGCCCAACGACCTGGTGCTGCCCACGGGCTACACGCCCAACGGCGACGGCCATAACGACTGGTTCGTGGTGCAGGGCCTCGATGCCTATCCGAGCAACCTGCTCACCATCCTCAACCGATGGGGCAACGTGGTCTTCGAGCAGCTCAATTACAAGAACGACTGGGCCGGTGAGAACAGCAACGGCGAGCCCCTGCCCAACGGCACCTACTTCGCCATCCTCAGCATCAACAATGGCCAGCGCACCCTCCAGGGCTACGTGGACCTGCGCCGCTAACCGAACACCGCGATGAAGAACATCAGACTCAACCTGGCCCTGGCCGCCCTGGCCGCCGCGCTCGCTGCGAGCGCGCAGCAGGAGGTGATGGTGAGCCAGTACATGTTCAACGGGCTCTTCCTGAACCCCGCCTACGCCGGCAGCCATGGCTATGCGAGCAGCAGCCTGCTGCACCGCAGCCAATGGATGCAGGTGGAGGGCGCGCCCAAGACCAGCATGCTGGCCGTGGATGCCCCGCTTATGAGCAACACCATGGGGCTCGGGTTCAGCCTGGTGCATGATCAGATCGGCATCAGCCGCGACTTGGATCTGAGCGGGCATTACGCCTACCGCATCCGCGTGGGCAAGAGCAGCAGGCTATCCTTCGGCCTGCGCGCCGGCCTCTCCGTGTACAGCGCGCGCGTGAGCGAGCTGCGCTACTGGGATGCCAACGACCCCTTGTACCAGCAGGACATCGTGAACAGCCCCGTGGGCAAATTCGGCTTCGGCCTCTACTGGCACAACGCCACGAGCTATGTGGGCCTGAGCGTGCCCACCATCTATGCGGCCGATGGCAAGATCACGGTGGATGCTCCTGATGCCCTCAGCCACTACTTCACGCAGCACTACTACCTCCACGCCGGCAAGGTGCTCCCCTTGAGCGAGAGCCTCGACATCAAGCCCAGCACGCTCATCAAGTACACGCCGAACGCGCCCGTTGAAGCCGACATCAACTGCAACGTGCTGTAACGCGAACGCGTGTGGCTGGGCGCGGGCTACCGCACCGGCGATGCCCTGGTGGCCATGATGGAGTACCAGGTGACCCCGCAGCTCCGCATCGGCTACGCCTACGACATGACCACCTCGAAGCTGCGCACGTACACCACTGGCAGCCACGAGATCATGCTCGGCCTCGACTTCGGCAAGGACCTCATCCGCATCAAGACGCCCCGCTATTTCTGATGACCATGAAGAAGACGCTCCTCCTGCTGGGCCCCATGCTGCTCACCGCTTGCGCGCAGCACCACCTGCGCATGGCCGATCGGGCCCGCGACCGCATGGCCTATGCCGACGCGACCTGCCGCTACGAGAAGGCCCTGCGCACACTGGATGACCGTGGAGCGGCGCTGCGCGCCGCCGACAGCTACGCCAAGATCAACGACATGCGCAAAGCGGCCGACTGGTATGCCTATGCCCATCGCGCGCAGCCCCTCCAGGGCGATGATGCGCTCGCCTATGGAAGGGTGCTGATGAGCCTGAGCCGGGTTGGCGAGGCGGCGAAGCAATTCGAGGGATTGCTCATCGACCAGCCCGACCATGCGCTGGTGCGCGAGATGGGCCTGGCCATCGCGGACCGCGAGCGGTTCTTCGCCGACACCACACTTTTCACCATCGCGCCCATAAACATCGATGGCGTGGTGAGCGCCTTCAGCGCCGTGCCCTATGGCAACAGCATCCTGTTCGCTGCGGAACGGACACGCGCCGGGCAGGAGAACCCCTGGAATGGTGCCTCCTTCCTCGACCTCTGCACCGCCAAGGCGCCCGAAGGCATCATGGCCGGAGCGGCCACGCCCTTGCCCGGCCAGGTGAATGGCCGCTTCCACGACGGCCCCGCTGTGCTCAGCGCGGATGGCCGCACCATGTACTTCACGCGCAGCGATTACTACAAATTCCGGCTGAACAAGGATGAAGGCGGCACCAGCCACCTCATGCTCTTCCGTGCGGAGAAGCTCGAAGATGGGAGCTGGGGTAAGGTGAGCTCATTCGCATACAACGGCGACGACTTCAGCGCTGGCCACGCCGCCCTGAGCGCCGATGGCGGACGGCTCTACTACATCAGCGACATGCCCGGTGGCCATGGCGGCACGGACATCTACGTGTGCGAGCGCACCGCCGAGGGCTGGAGCCTGCCGCTCAACCTGGGCCCAGCCGTGAACACGGCCGCCAACGAGATGTTCCCCAGCATGCGCGGCGACACGCTCTATTTCGCCAGCAACGGCCACCGCTCGCTCGGCGGCCTCGACATCTTCCGCACCGTGCTGCGCAACGGCGAATGGGGCGAACCGGAGAACCTGAACT
>CAZJTB010000171.1:0-6248 GCA_964548485.1 uncultured Chryseobacterium sp.
GGCCGGCAGGGGCTTGCGCAGCCCGGCGCGCACCGGATGCACCATGAGCATGTAGGGCGATGGCGCATCGGCCTCGAAGTAGCGCTGCAGCGATTCTTCCAGCACCGCCGGGGCGAAGGGCCGGAAGCTCTCGCGGAACTTGATCTTCTGGTTCAGCTTCAATTGCATCTCGGGGCTGGCCGGATCGCCCAGGATGCTGCGATTGCCCAAGGCGCGGGGGCCGAATTCCATGCGGCCCTGGAACCAGCCCACCACCTTGCCGGCGGCCAGCAGGTCGGCTGCGCGCTGCACCAGCTCTTCTTCCGTCGAGGCGAGGTGGGCCACGGCCCGGTACCGGTTGAGCGCGCGGCGCACGTCCGCATCGCCGAAGGCCGGACCGAGGTAGGAGCCTTGGAGCGCATCGGGCTGGCTTACCGTGCGCGGCTGCTCGAAGTAGGGTGATGGGCGGCGAGCGCTGCTCCCGGCGCCCCTCCGGCATCGCCCGATGCGGGCTGGACGAAGATGCGGTCGAAGATCCCGGCGCGCTCGAGCAGCCCGTTGGCCACGCAGTTGAGCGCCACTCCGCCGGCCATGCATAGCTGCGGGCTGCCGGTGATCTCGCGCGCGGTGCGGGCCATCCGCAGCACGATGTCCTCGGTAACGCGCTGGATGGCCAGGCCCAGGTCGCAGTGGTGCTGCTCCAGGGGGCTTTCCGGCAGGCGGCGGGTGAACCCGAAGATGCGCGCCCACTCGTCGTCCTTCACCATGCGCAGGCCCTGCGCGTAATGGAAGCGGCGCATGTCGAGCCAGATGGAGCCGTCATCGTGCACGCGCACCAGCTTCTCCCGGATGCGCTGCTCGAAATCGCTCACGCGCGGGGAGAGCGGATTGCCATACGGGGCCAGGCCCATGAGCTTGTACTCGCCGCTGTTCACCCGGAAGCCGAGGAAGTAGGTGAATGCGGAATAGAGCAGGCCCACGGAGTGCGGGAAGCGCAGCTCGCGCAGCACCTTGATGTCCTTGCCGCGGCCGTGGCAGATGGAGGCGGTGCTCCATTCGCCCACGCCGTCGATGGTGAGGATGGCCGCCTCCTCGAAGGGCGACGGATAGAATGCGCTGGCCGCGTGCGAGAGGTGGTGCTCGGGGAAGAGGAGCCGGAGCTTCTCCTTGCCGGTGGCGCCCGCCTCCTTCAGCCCATCGCGCAGCAGCTTGCGGGTGCTCAGCTTGCCGCCCACCCACACGGGCATGGCCTTAACGAACGAGGCGAAGCCCGCCGGGGCGAATGCGTAATAGGTCTCGAGCAGCCGCTCGAATTTCAGCAGCGGCTTGTCGTAGAAGGCCACGGCATCGAGGTCCTTCACCTCCAGGCCGCCCTCTTCCAGGCAGTACCGGGCGGCATGGGCGGGGAAGCGGTCGTCGTGCTTCTTCCGCGTGAAGCGCTCCTCCTGGGCGGCCGCGACGATCTGGCCATCCACCACGAGGGCGGCGGCGGAGTCGTGGTAGAAGGCCGAGATGCCGAGGATCCGCATCGGCGGCCTACAGGTGGATCACCTCGCCGTAAGCCGCGGCAGCCGCCTCCATGATGGCCTCGCTCATGGTGGGGTGCGGGTGCACGGTCTTGATGATCTCGTGGCCGGTGGTCTCCAGCTTGCGGATGCTCACGCACTCGGCGATCATCTCCGTCACGTTGGCGCCGATCATGTGCGCGCCCAGCAGCTCGCCGTACTTGGCGTCGAAGATGAGCTTCACGAAGCCGTCCTTGTTGCCGCTGGCGCTGGCCTTGCCGCTGGCGCTGAAGGGGAATTTGCCCACCTTGATGGCGAGGCCCTTCTCCTTGCACTGCTTCTCGGTGAGGCCCACGCTGGCCACCTCTGGGCTGCAATAGGTGCAGCCTGGGATGTTGTTGTAGTCTAGCGGGTGCGGGTTCTGCCCGGCGATCTTCTCCACGCAGATGATGCCCTCGGCGCTGGCCACGTGCGCCAGAGCCTGGCCGGGCGTCACATCGCCGATGGCGTAGTAGCCCGGCATGTTGGTGGCGTAGTGGCCATCCACCTTGATCTTGCCCTTGTCGGTGACGATGCCCACCTCCTCGAGCCCGATGCCCTCGATGTTGGCGGCGATGCCCACCGCGCTCAGCACGATGTCGCATTCCACCACCTTCTCGCCGCCAGCGCTCTTGATGGTGACCTTGCAGCCCTTGCCGCTGGTATCCACCTTGGTCACCTCGCTGCTCGTGAGCACTTCCATGCCCTGCTTCTTGAAGCTCTTCTCCAGCTGCTTGCTCACCTCCTCGTCCTCCACCGGGACGATGCTGGGCATGAACTCCACCAGCGTCACCTTGGTCCCGATGGCGTTGTAGAAGTAGGCGAACTCGCTTCCGATGGCGCCGCTGCCCACCACCACCATGCTCTTGGGCTGCTCGGGCAGCACCATGGCCTCCCGGTAGCCGATGATCTTCTTGCCGTCCTGCGGCAGGCTGGGCAGCGCGCGGCTGCGGGCGCCGGTGGCGATGATGACGTGCTTGCCCTCCACCACGCTTTTCTTCCCGTCGGCGGCGGTCACTTCGATCTTGCGGCCGGGGAGCAGCTTGCCGCTGCCCATGATCACGTCGATCTTGTTCTTCTTCATCAGGAACTGCACGCCGTTGCTCATGCCCTTGGCCACATCGCGGCTGCGCTGCACCATGCCCTTCATGTCGGGCTTGCCTTCGCCCACGGTGATGCCGTAGTCCTTGGCGTGGCTGATGTACTCGAACACCTGCGCGCTCTTCAGCAGCGCCTTGGTGGGGATGCAGCCCCAGTTGAGGCAGATGCCGCCGAGCGCCTCGCGCTCCACCACGGCGGTCTTCAATCCCAATTGGCTGGCGCGGATGGCGGCAACGTAGCCTCCGGGGCCGCTGCCGAGGACGATCACATCGTAGCTCATGTTCTTGTGTTGGATGCGGCTTTGTGCCGGGCGGCGAAGGTAACCGCGTGGACCGATGGGCTATCATGACCGAGCCGGGCCCACGGGCCCGGCTCGCATCCGATGCGGCAGCAGGCCGCCTTACTGGTTCATCATGGCGCCGCCCATCAGCATGCCGCCCATGCCCAGCGCGAACACCATGATCACGTAAAGCACGATGCCAGCCAGCCCGGCGAAGAAGCCGATCTTGGTCCACTTGCCGGCCGCTTTGCTCGCGGCGTCGGCGCCGGCGAAATCGCCGGCATCATACTTCGAGTTCACGCTGGCCGCATTCACGATGCCCACGATGCCGAGCGGCAGGCAGCAGAAGAGCGTGACGAGGATGGATTCAACAAGCCAATTCTTGGGTCGCGGAGCAGCGTTCATGGGAGGTGTTGGTTTGCGGCAAGGATACCAATCAGGGCGGGAAGGGCAATGCGCCCGTTCTCCACAGCTGTTGGATCATGGGCTGAGCCGTTGCCTGAACTCCCGGATATTCGCGGCGCATGAGCCGGTTGATCAGGTTCTACCTCTGCTCGATGATGTTCGCGGGGTCGGCGCTTCCCTTGGCTGCGCAGACCCTGCAACCCATCGCGTTCGGCGAATCGCGCCTGCTGCGTTCCGGTATCCTGGGCGAGGAGCGCGCCTTGAACATCGCGCTGCCCGAGGGCTATTCACCCGATAGCGCGGCGCGCTACTCGGTGATCTACCTGCTCGATGGCGGCTTGGACGAGGACTTTTTCCACATCGCTGGCCTGGCCCAGTTCGCGAGCATGCCCTGGATCGATTGGCTGCGGCCGAGCATCGTGGTGGGCATCGTGAATGTGGACCGCAAGCGCGATTTCACCCACCCAACGCGCATCGCCACGGATAAGGCGGCCGCCCCCACCTCTGGCGGATCGGCTGCATTCATCCGTTTCCTCAGCGATGAGCTCGTTCCCTTCATCGATTCAATTTACCGGACCAACGGCGAGCGCATGCTCATCGGGCAATCGCTCGGTGGTTTGCTGGGCACGGTGGTCCTGCTCGAGCGCCCAGGCTTATTCACGCGCTACCTGCTCGTGAGCCCAAGCCTGTGGGGGACGATGGTTCGGTGCTGAAGCGAAGGCGCGCGGCAGCAGCTGGCAGCCTGCGGGTCTTCATCGCGGTGGGCAGTGAAGGGAAGGTGATGATCAACGGCGCGAAGCGATTGGTGCAACTGCTGAAGCGCGATCCGTCCATCAACGTCGGCTTCCAGTACATGCCGAAGGAGGATCACGCGACCATTCTGCATCAGGCAGCGATGGACGGCTTCCGCTGGATGGCGGGCAAGTGAGCCTCAGCTCCGCACGGCGATTCCGCTGATCTCCACGTTCACCCCGCGCGGCAGTCCCTTCACGGCAACGGCCTCACGCGCCGGGGGGACTTCGCTGAAGCAGCTGCCATACACCTCGTTCACGGCAGCGTAGTGGGCCATGTCGCTCAGGAAGATGGTGACCTTCACCAGATGCTCGTAGCCCAGCCCGGCCGCCTTCAGCAGGTTGCCCACGTTCTCCATCACCTTCCGGGTCTCGGTGGCGATGTCAGAGGTGTACAAGTTGCCGTGCTCGTCGAGCGCGATCTGCCCGCTGAGGAACACGAATCCACCAGCGGCGACGGCCGGCGTGTAGGGCGCGAGTGGCTTCGCGGCGTTGGGAGGGAAGATGGCTTCTTTCATGATGGGCGACGGATTCAAGAAGTGGCTGCGCCTGCGGCTGCGAAGATGCGCGATGTCCAAGGCCCGTTCTGCTCGATCGGGTTTTCCTGTTGTCGGCAGCACTCGCGCTCCATGTCCCATCGTGCACCACGGCCAGTTGCCTTCACGTCTTCATGGCCACATGCCTTCATGGTTCCATGGCTACATGCCTTCATGGTTCCATGGCTACATGCCTTCATGGTTCCATGGCCACATGATTTCATGCCTTCATGGCCACATGCCTTCACGTCCGGATAGCTTTGCCGCCTCATGGAGAACACCCCGCTCATCCTGGTCACTAACGACGATGGCATACACGCGCCCGGCATCCGCGCCCTCATTGAGGAAGTGCGGTCTTTCGGCCGTGTGCTCGTGGTTGCGCCCGATAAGCCGCAGAGCGCCATGGGCCATGCGATCACCATCCACAGCTTCCTGCGCCTGCAATCGGTTGACCTCATCGATGGCGCCGAGGCCTGGAGCTGCAGCGGCACCCCGGTTGACTGCGTGAAGCTCGCCATCTACAAGCTGCTGGGCGGCAATCGGCCCGACCTGCTGGTGAGCGGCATCAACCACGGCGCCAACATCAGCATCAATGTGCTTTATAGCGGCACCATGAGCGCCGCGGTGGAAGGCGCCATGGAGGGCATCCCCAGCATCGGCTTCAGCCTCATGGACCACAGCATCGAGGCTGATTTCAGCCAGGTGCGGCCCGTGGTGCGCAAGGTGGTGGGCAATGTGCTGCAGCATGGCATGCCCGGTGGAACCTGCCTCAACGTGAACGTGCCGCGCAACGATGGCGCCCCGCTGAAGGGCATCCGCGTGTGCCGGCAGGCCAGGGCCAATTGGGAGGATGAGTTCGAGACGCGGCTCGACCCCGGCAACAAGGAGTACTACTGGCTCAAGGGCGAGTTCCGCGGCCACGACCACGGCGAGGACACCGACGTTTATGCCGTGGACAACCGCTACGTGAGCATCGTGCCCACGCAGTTCGACATGACGGCCCACCACGCCATCGCCGAACTGAACACCTGGGACCATGCGCTGGGATAGCATCGCTGCCGGCGTGGGGCTGGGACTGCTGGCGCCGGTGCTCGGCTTCGCGGCCTACGGCGGCATCTATGTCACGGCCATCCGGCCGCACCACGACTTCCATTGGTTCGTGCACGACCTCTTCCTCGGCACCGAGGAGTACCGTACGCGCATCGTTAGCATCAGCCTCATCGCCGATGCCTTCCTCTTCTTCGCCTTCGACCGCTTCGGCATGCACAAGGCCATGCGCGGGGTCATCTTCGCGATGCTCGCTTACGGCGCCTACATCGTGCCGTCAATCGCCATCGATCAACTGAGCAAGCTCGGCTGGCTGTGAGCAAGCGCATCTACCTCATCGCGGGCGAGGCCAGCGGCGACCTGCACGGCGGCAATCTCGTTCGCGCGCTCTTCGCGCAGGCGCCCGAAGCGTTGCAGGTGCGGGCCTGGGGCGGCGGTCGCATGGCCGATGCCGGTGCCGAGGTGGTGAAGCATTACGGCGAGCTCGCCTTCATGGGCTTCACGCAGGTGATCATGAACCTCCGCACCATCCTGCGCAACATCGAGTCCTGCAAGCGCGACATCG
>CAZJTB010000172.1:0-6245 GCA_964548485.1 uncultured Chryseobacterium sp.
GTACCTCGCGTACAGCTTCCAGGATGGGAGCGGGAATGAGGTGCCGGTGTGAGGGTGGCGGGGTAGGCTGTCGATAAGTTCTGCTGATGGTTCAACCACCAGCGCACATCCGGAGTTATGTTGCGTTGCGCCTTGATGACGAGAACGGCGTCATACCAAGACCATGACAAGTGTTGAGATCTGCGCAGGAGCCGGCGGGCAATCGCTGGGTCTGGAGCGGGCTGGCTTCGAGCACGAGGCATTGGTTGAAATTGACGATGCCTGCTGCGCGACTCTTCGATTCAATCGCCCCGATTGGAATGTGCTCCACGGTGATGTTACTCGATTCGACGGCAGGCCCTTCCGAGGCATCGATTTGCTTGCCGGTGGAGTTCCTTGCCCGCCCTTCTCCGTGGCGGGGAAGCAATTAGGCGCGAAAGACGAGCGTGATCTCTTCCCCGAGGCGATCAGGCTCACGGATGAGATTCGACCGCGTGCGGTGATGCTCGAGAATGTGCGCGGCTTCCTTGATCCCGATTTCGAGGGATATCGGAAGCGCCTGTTCGGTCAGTTCAAGAAGCTCGGCTACAAGACCGATATCAAGTTGCTTCATGCCTCCGCATTCGGAGTGCCGCAGCTTCGGCCACGGGTGATCATTGTGGCGTTGCGCGCCGAAGACAGTGAGCACTTCTCTTGGCCTGAGCCATCACCGACCGCAGCTCCCACGGTCGGCGATGCGCTTCGCGACCTGATGGCCGAGAATGGCTGGCCGTTTGCCGACGAATGGGCGCAAGGAGCGCAAGCAGTAGCTCCGACGATTGTTGGAGGATCGAAGAAGCACGGCGGGCCTGACCTGGGGCCATCCCGTGCGCGTAAGGCATGGGCGCAATTGGGCGTTGAGGGTGGAACCATAGCGAACGAAGCTCCTGAGCAGGATTTCAATGGCATGCCACGGTTGACCGTTCGCATGGTGGCGCGTATTCAGGGATTCCCTGATGATTGGCATTTCACCGGGCGGAAGACAGCGGCGTACCGGCAGGTGGGCAATGCCTTTCCCCCGCCTGTGGCGGAAGCCGTGGGCGCGCGCATCGCTCAGGTGTTTGAGGCTTCGGCGAGGCGTTCATTGCTGGTTGCGTGATGGGAATGCAGGAGCCCTTGATTTCCAAGGCTCGAAGCGAGTTCCACGCTGCACTGTTGGCGTCCATGCTCCGGATGGATAATGCCGGGGTGCCATCGAACGCCGACAAGGACAATAAGACAAGCGTTGCGATTGCAAGGGGAATCATAGAACGCATTGGTGAGCATATCCGGGCGGAACGATTGGCCGGTCAACGCTCAGGCAATCAGTTCGAAGAGATCTGCACCGGATTCATCCGGGAGACCTTCGAGTCCCTTTCGCACATGCGGCCTGGCAAGTGGACGGTCGCGAAAGGAATTGGAGGTGGTCGGCTTGGCCTCGCACGTTTCGAGCAATATGCGCATCTCGAAGCCTTGGCGAACCTCGCTGCACAGTCACCGGAACTAGCTGCCGCCTTGGGAAGCGACTACCTGATCAAGCCTGATGTGGTCGTTTATCGCGCCCCGGAATCCGACGATGCGATCAATGCGAAGGGTGGTGTCGTAGGCAACGGTGTAGCGAAGTTTACGGCCCTTCGTTCCGCGAACAACGAATTAGCCATCCTGCACGCGAGCATCAGCTGCAAATGGACGATCCGGAGCGACCGCGCACAGAATGCCAGATCCGAAGGGCTGAACCGGGTGCGCAACCGGAAGGGCCGCCTGCCGCATATCGCCGTGATCACCGGCGAGCCCGCACCGAGCCGTATTGCCTCCATCGCGCTCGGCACAGGCGACATCGATCATGTGTACCACTTCGCGCTGCACGAACTGCTCGGCACCGTGAGGGACCTCGGAATGAGCGATGCTGAGGATTCGCTGAAGATCATGGTCCAAGGCAAGCGCTTGCGGGACATTTCGGATCTGCCGCTTGATCTGGTTGTCTGAGACACTGCTATCGTTCCTTCCGGCCTCTGCGGCATCCAGCGCAAATGGTACCGGCGCTGGAAGATGTGGGTGAAGGTGAAGCCCGAAGGCGCGCGAATACCTCGCCTACAGCTTCCAGGACGGGAGCGGGAATGAGGTGCCGGTGTGAGCAGGCTGGTCAATGGATGATCAACTTAGCATTCCACTGCGCTCCTCCATCGACGGTCAGCCTCAGCACATAAGCACCTGAGGTTCGGGGCGCTTGAAAAGAGGCAGTGCTGGATGAGGTGACTCTGCCGTGATCAACAAGGCGACCTGTGGCGTCCATGATCTCCCATCGAATGCCATGGGCAGATGGCAAAGAGCCGAGAGAAACGGTGGTGTTCGGTGGAGCAGGATTCGGAAAGAACCGTAAATCGTTAAATCCGGCACCCGCCTCCCCGATCCCGATCGGCGAATTGCACCACTCCCCCTCGAAGCCCGGATCGCCCACCCATTTGATCACCTGGTTCACGGGCATGCCGTTCACCTCGAAGACCCCGGCGGCGAAGAGGGTGTCGTGGTAGAATGCCATGGACTGTATGAAGCTGGTAGGGCCGAAGCTGTCGCTGTAGCCGCACCACTTGGCGCCATCCCACACGGCGAAGCGGTTGGCCTGGCTGCCCGCCACGTAGCTGAACTCGCCGCCCACAAGCAATTTGCCATCGTGGTGCAGGAAGCTCAAGGCCGTGGCCCGTGTAAGGTTATCGTTGAACACGCCCTGCAGATCGCCGTTGAGGCCGCTCCATTGGCTGCCGTTCCATTTCATGATGCAGTTGCCCGCGTTGCCATCGGCCACGGTGAAACCGCCGCCGAGGTAGAGCTCATTTTGATAGACCGTGAGGAACCGGCCGCTGGCAAAGCCGCCGAACATGCCGCCACCTGGCGCATCCCAAGCAGTGCCATTGAAACGGATGATGTTGCGCTCGTCGTTCGGAGGAAGGCTTAAAACGCCGCAGGCATAGAGTTCCCCTTGGTAGATCTCCGCATCGTAAAGCTGGGGTGAATTACCGGTGGTTTGCTCCATCGGCGGCGGATCGAAGCAGTGCCACTGCCCGCCCGCGCGCCGGGCGATCCCGTTGCAGAGCTGCCCATCCACGTAGCGGAAACCGCCGATGGCGTACAACTCGCCATTGATGAGCTTGAGGTTGCGGATGCCCGAGTCGAAGTTGCCGTAGGGGTGCCAGGCGCCATTATAAAAGGCTGCCATGCCTTGTACCGGAACTTCGTTCACGAAATCTAGATCACTGCCGCCAGCAACTATGAGCGTATCTCCGAACCGCTCTGCGTCTAGGATGCCACCCATGAAGGTTCCAAGTGTATCCCAAGAACCTATGTTGTATCGGAAGATCACACAGCCAATGGTTTGTGGGGTTAAACGGGTGTATCCCACAGCGAGCAATCTATCTTCAATGCTGTCCGCAACAACCTTGATCAAGCTCGTAGGGTTGTACCCCGGCATGTCGGTCGAAGCCCAGTTCTGGGTGTACGCGGAACAGCAGGCCATAAGGCCCATCCATGCGAAACGGCGCATGGCTCAGCGGGAATGAATGAGCCGAACGCTTCGAGCCACACCAGTCTCGATGGCCTGCACCAGATACAGCCCATCGGCAAAGGGCTGCATGTCCAGGATCACCTGCGCGCCTGCTCCAATTTGCCTAGGTAACGAAAGCACTTCGCGCCCTGCTGCATCCAACACCCGAAATGCCGCATCGGTGCCGGGCGGCACGAGCAGACGGTAGTGCCCGCTGCCTAAGGGCATAACGGACAAGCTCTCGGCATGGGTGACTTCTGCAATCCCCACAGCGCCGGTGAAGCTGCCCGTGCATAGGGCCCCTAGGAACCAATCCACCCAGAAATCGCCCGCGAGCCAGGTGCCCTTGAAATAGGCGGGCGGCCCCGGGTTGTGCAGGGGGAAATCGTCCACAAAGGGGAAGCTGGGGCTGGTGAGCCCGGCGAAGTAGGCCACGCCATCGTGGTAGGCCATGTGGCGGATGGCCTCACCGATGTCGCCCTCGGTGCCTCCCACGTAGGTGCTGTATGCCAAATTGGTGCTGCCCTCGAAGGCCATGAGCACAGCATCCTTGCCGTTCTGCGCACCAGCCTGGCCGGGCCGGAAGCCTTGGTCGTAGAGCCCGAAGGCGGGCACATTGGGCAAACCGCCCTCGTTGCTGAAGCCGAACGCGAAGAGCTTGTTGCCGAGTTGCTCCACGCCTTCGAGGCGGGTGAGCTGCGCCCCGCCGAGGTGCGTGGCCCAGTTGAGCGCGCGCGTGCCGCCGTTGAAGCGGGCCAGGTAACCGGCGCCGTTGGTGCTGCCTGCGGCTTGGTAGAAACCGCCCGCGCTCTGCACGGGCATGTTGGTGCTGGTGCTCACGCCCGCTACCGCGATGTCGCCATCCTCCGTGATGCACAGCCCGTTGAAGCCCGGCTCATCGATGCCGTTGCCGCCCAAGTACGTGGCCCACGTGCACGCGCCACTGGCGTTGAAAGCAAGCAGGTTCATGTCGGTCTGCCCACCGTTGCTGGTCTGGTTGTACGCCCCGCTGCCGCCATTCACCAGGGGCAGGTTGGTGCTGTTGGTCTGGCCCAGTACTACCGCACGGTCTTCGATGAAGGCGATGTCGTGGGCCTCGTCATCACCGCTGCCGCCATAAGCCGTACACCATTGCAGGGCATCGTTGGGGCCGAAGCGGGCTAGCATGATGTCCTTGCCACCGGCCTGGCTCCAACTCGTAGCGCCGCTGGCGGTTTGGGCCGGGTAGGTGCCGGTGCAAGTGCCTGCCACCATCAGTCGCCCCTGGCTGTCCAAGGCCATGCCCCGCAGCCATTCATCGCCGTCGCCGAAGTAGGTGCTCCATGAGCAACCAGCGTCAGCGTCGAACTTGGCAATGAAGCCTTTGGAATACCCCAGTTGACTATCCGTTGGATCGTAGTATGCACCTGTTTGGGGCCAGACGAACAAGTCTGTCGCCACGGTCCACCCGCAGATGTAGATCTCCGAGGGCGATTTGGCCACCACGGCCACGCCGCTCTGCTCATCGCTGCCGCCGTAGAAGATGGTCCATTCGTTCTGATGATTGGGCTTGAACTTCGCTAGTACCACGGCCTGGGTGCTGTTGATCAGCGATGTTCCTGGCACTTGCGGGAAGGTGAGCGCCGAATACGTGAAGCCCGTGGCGTAGAAATTCCCTTCGGCATCGGTGGTGGTGCCAAAGACCTCTTCGCGCTCGTTGCCTCCATAGAAGGTGTTCCAGCAGAAACCCTCGGCATCCTCGGCAGCTTGCGCCGGCGTGGGGCCGATCTGCAGCACCAGCGGGAGCGTGGGGTCGTAGCTGCTGAAGGCGAGTTCCACCACGTCGTCGTTGTTCGGGTTCACGTAGCTCGCGCTCCAGCTCAAGGGGATGATCTCGTCGCTCGGGCCCACTTGGTAGGCCACGGCCTCTTCCAGCTTCACCCATTGGCCATTCTTCCAGATCTTCAAAAAGCCCGCAACATCCACCTTCAGGCTGTCCTGCCCCCAGAACTGCAAGGCCAGTTTGGTGGGGTCGCTGCCCGGCCAGCAGTAGAAGGCCATCTTCTGCCCCGCGCTGCCGCTGTAGAAGATCATGTCGATGTTGTCGTAGATGCTCGGATACTTCAGCCAGTCGTAGCCATGCACATGCGCTCCGTTGGGCCCGCACCAGGGCAGGTAGTACTTCTGGTAGTAGTCCTTGAGCACGTTGCCCACGGGGTCAACGCTTGCTGCGGCATAGGGGCGCACATCGAGGCGGTGCGCCAGCAATGATGTATTCGGTGCCATGGAGGTGGGTTCATGCACCACGATGCTCATGGTGCTGTTCTTTCGGAAGAAGGCGCGCGGCATGGCGCCTTGGGTGTAGTACATCAATTCCGGCACTGGCAGCCCGGTGGGGCTTTTGAATTGGCCTTGGTTCTCGAAGAAACCGATGGTTTCCTTGCAGGCTTCGCCGTAGTAGTCCGGCAGCTCAAGCTGCGCTTGCAAATGGGGGGGGGGCGAAGCCCACGGTCAGCGTAAGAGCGAGTATCAGGTGCTTCATGGCGCGAAAAGGGGTTATAGGGTTTCGAGGTCGTCTAGAGCCGAATGCGGAACGAATGTATGTGCGGCGGATATCCGTTCAAAGTGGCCCAAGCGAAGGCCCGCGAAGTGCAGGCCCCCGTGCTGCTCATCGAAGAGATCGAGAACACGCTCAACTACCTGCTCACCGAGAAGGACATGAGCGGCCTCA
>CAZJTB010000173.1:0-556 GCA_964548485.1 uncultured Chryseobacterium sp.
ATGCGGACGACCCGGCTGACGACAGCGGCACCGAAGTGGGCATGAGCAAGAACCGCCGCGTGCAGGTGGTGGTGAAGAAGTAGCACGGCGGGCTGGGCCTCGCAGGTTAAGGTGAGCTGGTGGGCTTGGGGTGCTGGTATGTTTCAGTGCAAGGGTGCTGGGGTGCTCAGGTGCTTAAGTGCTAGGATGCAGAGGTGCCAAGGTGCTGAGCTGCGCTGGGGTGTTGAGGCTGGGTGGGTATGTGCGGCCGGATGATTCACTGGGGAGACGCAGCGATTTGCCGGCTGGTCTGGTAGATTGGCGAAAACCCAACATCATGGCCGCTTTCACGGACTTCGAGGAGATCGTCGCATGGCAGCGCGCGATTGACCTTTCTGCAAGCATCTACGCGCGTTTCGGGAACCATAAGGATTTCGGCTTCCGTGATCAGATACTGCGCGCATCGGTCTCGGTCTCGAATAACATCGCAGAGGGTTTCGACCGGGGCACGAATGTGCAGTTCAGGTACTTCTTGAACGTGGCGCGCAGCTCGTGCAATGAGGTTCGATCCATGGTG
>CAZJTB010000173.1:638-6242 GCA_964548485.1 uncultured Chryseobacterium sp.
GTCCCTGATCAAGTCCATGCGCAAGGAGTATCTCCGAGGCCTGGCCCCTTGGTTGTTGCCATTGGCCGCTTGGCTGGATTGGGCCTGATGGTCATCCACAGAGCATGGTGCGCCCATTCCGGCGCAGCTGCACCACAGCACCGCCGCACTTTCTCACCTTGGCACCACCGGAATGGAGAAGGACAATCCTCGAGTCATCCGCGCCTGGACGTTCTACGATTGGGCCAACTCGGTGTATTCGCTCACCATCACCAGCGCGGTCTTCCCGATCTTCTATGCCGCCATCACCAAGGGCGAGGGGGGCGTGGACCTGGTGGCAGAGCGCCATGGGGTTCCGGCGCAATCCCTCTATTCCTACGCGCTCTCCGCTGGTTTCCTCGTGGTGGGGCTCATCGCTCCCCTGCTCAGCGGCATAGCCGACAGCCGGGGCAACAAGCTCGCCTATCTGAAGGCCTTCTGCTACCTGGGCGCGGCCAGTTGCATGGGCCTGGCCTTCTTCACCCTCGATGGCATCTGGTGGGGGCTGGGCCTCGTGGCCCTGGCCTGCATCGGCTTCAGCGGGAGCCTGGTGTTCTACGATGCGTTCCTGGTCGATATCGCCGGCAAGGACCAGCACGACCGGGTGAGCGCGCGTGGGTATGTCATGGGCTATATCGGCAGCGTGCTCCTGCTGGTCATCAACCTGCTGATGGTGATGAAGCCGGGGTGGTTCATGCTTCCCGAGAGCATCGCCATCGGTGGTGTGGAGTACGGCGGCGTGCCGGCCCGTGCCACCTTCGTCACGGTGGGGCTGTGGTGGGCGGGCTTCGCGCAGATCGCCTTCAAGCGTCTGCCCAAGCGCACGGCGCCCGCCAATGGGAAGGAGGGGGCCCTCTGGAGCGGTTACCGGGAGCTCCGCAAGGTGTGGCGCCAGCTCAGCGGGGAGCTGCGGCTGAAGCGCTACCTGCTGGCCTTCTTCGTGTTCAACATGGGCATCCAGACCGTGATGTATCTGGCCGTCATCTTCGCTGAGCAGGAGATCAAGCAGGTGGACGCCCAAGGGGCGGTGACCCCCATCGCGCCCGAGAGCCTCATCATCAGCATCCTGCTCATCCAGCTGGTGGCGGCGGTTGGCGCATCGCTCTTCGTGCGCCTGAGCCTGCGCTTCGGCAACCTGCGGGCGCTGCTCATCGGGGTGGTGGTGTGGGTGGGCCTCTGCATCGCAGCGTACTTCACACGGTGGACCACCGAGTTCTATGCGCTCGCCTGCGGGGTAGGCTTGGTGATGGGGGGCTGCCAGGCCCTCGCGCGCAGCACCTATGCCAAGCTCCTGCCGCCTACCACCGATACCGCCTCCTTCTTCAGCTTCTACGATGTGAGCTACTTCGTCGGCGTGGTGCTGGGCACGGCCATCTACGGGCTGGTGTACCAGCTCACGGGCGATCTCCGGAACACGGCCCTGGCGCTGGCCGCCTTCTTCATCATCGGCGCCCTGCTGCTCCTGCGCGTGCCGCCGCTTGTACCGGCCGGAGTCGGCGATGCTTCGCGATCTTCGCGCCCATGAGCAACGAGCGCATCTGGGATGTGGTGATCGTAGGCGGCGGCATCGTGGGCGCGGCCACCCTGTACAAGCTGCAATCGCGCTATCCGGGCTTCCGCATCCTGCTGTTGGAGAAGGAGACGAGCCTGGCCGGTCACCAGACGGGCAACAACAGCGGCGTCATCCACAGCGGCATCTACTACAAGCCGGGCAGCCACAAGGCCAGGAACTGCGTGGATGGACGACGGGAGCTGGTGGCCTTCGCCCGCCAGCACGGCGTGAAGCACGATATCTGCGGGAAGCTCATCGTGGCCACCGACCCCTCCGAGCTGCCCCGGCTGGAGAAGATTTGGAGCCACGGCGTGGCCAATGGGATCGAGGATATGCGTCGGGTGGATGCTGCGGAGATCCGCGCGATCGAGCCGCATTGCGTGGGCATCGCGGGCGTGCATGTGGGCTGCACCGGCATCATCGATTTCCGGGGCGCAACCAACACCATGGCCGAACTGGCACTCGCCCTTCAGCCCGAGAGCCGCGTGGCGCTGGCGGAGGAGTTCCTGGCCATCGCCTCTGACGATGCCGGATCGCAGTTGCGCACCAGCAAGGGCGTGCACCGCGCCCGTCACACCATCTTCTGCGGCGGGCTCCAGAGCGATCGCCTCGCCAAGGCCGATGGCGCCGTGGTAAAGGAGCGCATCGTGGGCTTCCGCGGCGACTATTATGAGCTGACCGAGCAGGGCAAGCACAAGGTGAAGCACCTCATCTATCCCGTGCCCGATCCGCGCTTCCCTTTCCTCGGTGTGCATTTCACGCGCATGACCGATGGCAGCATCGAGTGCGGGCCCAATGCCGTGTTCACCTTCAAGCGCGAGGGCTACGGGAAGACTGATTTCGATTGGAAGGACACCGTGGATGCGCTCACCTACGGCGGCACCTGGAAGCTCTTCCTGCGCAACATGGGCTACGGCATCAACGAGTACCGTCGCGCGTTCAGCAAGAAGCTCTTCCTCAGGACGCTCCAGCGGCTCATCCCATCGCTCACCATGGACGACATCGAGCCGGGGCGGGCAGGCGTGCGCGCCATGCTGCTGGGCACCGATGGCAACATGGTGGACGATTTCCGCATCGAGCGGATGGGCAACCGCATCCATGTGCTGAACGCGCCATCACCAGCGGCCACCGCCGCGCTGGCCATCGGCGGCCACATCACGGAGATGGCCGCGCGCGAATGGCGGCTGGGTTGAGCACGGGTGCGGGAGCAGGCCGGCGGGTCAGCCGATGCGGTACTGCTCGCTGATGGCCTCCCAATCGAACAGGAGGTAGGCGAACAGCGCGTTGAGCCGCTTGAGCACGATGGGGTTGGGCCAGCGCGTGCCGCGGAAATACTCCTCCTGGAAGCGGTAGAGGTCGTACTCCAGGAACATGGCCTTGCCCATGGCATACACCCAGTTCTTGCTGGGCGCATTCAGGCGCGCCATGCGGTCGCGCAGCGCGCGCACCTCCGCCTCCACATCGGAGCAGCCCATGCCCGTGGCTTGGGCGAACTTCGATACGGCCAGCGCGTGCATCCGCTTGTCGAGCCCGGGGCCGAGCACCCGGTCCGCCTCCATCAGGTTCGCGGTGAGCACGATGAGCAGGAAGCGCGCATCGTCCTCCTCATTCAGGCCCGGCGGCGTCTCGAATTCGGGCGCCTCGTTCAGTTCGGCCACCACCAGCGGGAAGCCCTCGGCACCCATCTCCAGCACAGCGTTCACGAAGACATTCGCGAGCTTCTCTTCCGTGATCCGCTTCTTTCCGAACAGCGCAGCGATCATGCGATCTTGGTTCCCGCGAAGATCCCGACCTTCATGCGGCGCTTCCAGCGTCACGCCAGGCTGATTTCAACAACGTTATCCACCCGCGACCATGCTCACGCGCCTGCTGCACGAATTCGCCGACTACGATGCCTGGGCCAACGCGCGCTTCGTGGAGCGCCTGTGGCGCGAGCCCGATGCCATGCTGGATGCGCCCACGCCGAGCAGTTTCCCAACGCTGCGGAAGACCCTGCTCCACATCCGCGATGCCGAGAACGCATGGACGCAACGCCTGCTCGGCGAGCCCGTGCGATGGCCGGCAGCGGATGGAGTGGGGCTGGATACCGTGCTGCCCATCACGGAGCGCTTCGTGCAGCTGGTGAAGTCGTATGATGAGGCTGAATTGCGCTCCGAGCGCGTGTACCACGACCTGAAGGGCAACCGCCATGCTTCGCCCGCGTGGCGTATGATCCTGCATGCCCTGAACCATGGCACGCAGCATCGCGGCCAGCTGATCACCATGATGCGCGCGCTCGGGCTGGATGGGATCCCCGCGAACGACCTGGTGGTGTTCCAGCGCAGCCTCGTTCAAGGCTGAACGGCCTCCTCCTTCGCCGGAGGGATGCTCACCGGGTCGCCGAGGAAGCGCGGCTGCGTGCCGGTGAGCAGGTCGATGAAGACCTTCACGCGCGCCAGCCGTTCGCGAAGCCAGGTGCGGATGCCCCACCAGGCGGGCGGGTCGGCCGCGTTGAAGCCGATGGCATCGATGCCCTT
The DNA here is from genome assembly GCA_964548485.1 of uncultured Chryseobacterium sp. GTDB lineage: Bacteria > Bacteroidota > Bacteroidia > Flavobacteriales_F > PHOS-HE28 > PHOS-HE28. Next base: position 4,725 of record CAZJTB010000173.1, read on the forward strand.
GCGGCGCGCGAGGAAGACCGCGCGCTCGTTGTGGAAGCGCTGGCTGATGACCGTGAATCCCGAAAGGCCGAAGACCTCCCGGGCGCGCACCACGGAATCCAAGGTGCGGAAGCCGGCGAAGTCGAGCGTGATCCGCGCGCTATCAACGCCAGCGGCGATGAGCGCGCGGCGCATGCGCCAGGGCTCGTTGTAGTTGAGCGTGCCGTTGTCGCCGCTCACCAGGAGGTGCTCCACCTTGCCGGCATGGTACAGCGCGGCGGCCGCTGCGATGCGGTGGCGGAAGAAGAGGTTGCTGCCGCCGCCACGGGCGCGGTCCGAGGTGCCCAGCACCAGGCCCACGCGGTTGAAGGGCACATCGGCTAGGGAATCGTGCAGGTGCGGGCGCGCGCTGAGGCGGATGGTCCAATCGCAGGCCAGGAGGGCCAGCAGCGGCGCAGCGGAGGCCAGTAGGATGCGCAGGCCCCATCGCCGCAGTCGCGAGCGCTTGCCGGATTCCACACCCGCAGAACGCGATTCGGCGTGCATGATTGCCGTCAGGGCAGCACCCGCGCGAGCAGGTCGATTCCGGTGTAGTTCCGGGGTGTGAGCGCCTTCAGTTGCTGCTTCAGCGCATCGCTCACATCGAGCGCGTCGATGAAGGCGTGCATGTCGTCGCGCGTGATGCGCTCCTTGCCGCGCGTGAGTTCCTTGAGCCGCTCATATGGCTGCGGATAGCCGGCGCGGCGCAGGATGGTCTGGATGCCCTCGGCGATCACCGGCCATTGGGCGTCGAGGTCGCGCTCCAGGGCGGGCTCGTTCAGCAGCAGCTTGCCCAGCCCTTTCGCGATGCTGTGGATGCTGATGATGGTGTGCGCCAGCGGCACGCCGATGTTGCGGGTGACGGTGCTGTCGGTGAGGTCGCGCTGCAGGCGGCTCACCGGCAGCTTCTCGCTCAGGTGCGCCAGCATCGCATTGGCCAGGCCGAGGTTGCCCTCGGCGTTCTCGAAGTCGATGGGGTTCACCTTGTGCGGCATGGCGCTGCTGCCGATCTCCCCGGCCTTGGTGCGCTGCCTGAAGTAATCGAGGCTCACGTAGTGCCAGGCATCGCGGCACAGGTCGATGAGGATGGTGTTGATCCTGCGCAGCGCGTCGAACAGCGCGGCGAGGTTGTCGTAGTGGTCGATCTGGGTGGTGAACTGCTGCCGCTTCAGCCCCAGCCGCGTCTCCAGGAAGCGGTCGGCCAGCTTCACCCAGTCCAGCTCGGGGTAGGCGGCCTGGTGCGCGTTGAAGTTGCCCGTGGCCCCGCCGAACTTGCCGGTGTAGGGCACTTCGCGCAGCAGCTTCACCTGCTGATCGATGCGTTCAACGAAGACCTGCAGCTCCTTGCCCAATCGCGTGGGCGATGCCGGCTGGCCGTGCGTGCGGGCCAGCATGGGCACCTGCGACCATTCCAGCGCCAGGCCGTGCAGCTGGTCGCGCAGGCCGATGATCGCGGGCAGGTAGCTGCCGTGGATGAAATCCTTGATGAGCAGGGGCAGG
>CAZJTB010000174.1:0-209 GCA_964548485.1 uncultured Chryseobacterium sp.
CTCCCACCCTCCCCGCACACCATCACCCTCTTCGATGCCACGGGACGCATCGTGCTGCAACAACGCACCGCTGATGCCCGGCCGGTGATCGCCACGGAAGGGCCACGCGCAGGGCTGTACCGCATCACGGTGCGCGATGAACAGGGAGCAGTGATGGGTGCGACGTGGGTGAAGGAGTGAAAGGGGGCGAGGAGCACGCCCAGCATCTA
>CAZJTB010000174.1:246-6210 GCA_964548485.1 uncultured Chryseobacterium sp.
AGCCGCGATCCACGCGGATCTCCTGCAGGATGCCGTTCCGATAGATGTAGTGGTTCTTCTCCTTGTTGGGCAGCTTCAGCACATACTCGCCCGGTGCTACGCGCTCCAAGGCGCACTCGGCCAATTCGCTCTCCACGAAGATGCTGTCCTGCCCCACGGGCTCATCGTAATACAACCGCGCCGTTGACCACGGGTTCCTGGGCAGGTCGTCGCTGTACACCTTATCGGGGTGCACCACGTAGAGCCCGCGGCCGCCGATGCACCGGAGCGCGCTGCTGTCGCGCAAGGCGCCGCTCTCGTGCACGGTGGTGAGGCAATGGGTCACCTGCCCTGCGATGTGCAGCGTGCGTGCCACGGTGAGCACCTGTCGCTTCCACAGGAAGGTGAAGTCCGAACGCGAGATCATCGAGTACGTGATGCTATCGCCCTTGGCTACGCGCAGCACATCGATGGTGCCCAGCACCTTCTTGTTATGCAGGATCTGGAAGACGCCGTCCCTGGCAACGCACAGGTTCGATGCGAGGAGAAGCCCGAGGGTGAGCGCGCGGAGCATCCGGGTCTGAAGCGCGGCCAATGTAGGCGGATGTCACAAACCGCCCTCCACCGGGAACACGAATCGCTGGGGGCCGCCCAAGGGATCCTGCTCGGCCTTCGGCTTGGCGAAGACCTGGTGCGCGAGGTAGAGGCAGAGCGCGCCGATCAACACAGAGAGCAGCGTTGAGCCCGTGTTCACTGGATCGGCTAGCTCATTCAACGGTGCGCGCAGCGCCTTCAGCAAGCCGAACGCCCCGGCCACATTGGCCCAGCCCACCCACTCGAACACCTGGCCCTGCCAGCGGTAGATGCTCCAGCCCACGAGCAGCGAAGCGATGGGCACCAGGCTCAGGTAGGCCGTGGGCATGTCCCACCGGATGGCATCGTCCAGCACGGGGCCCACGATGCGCAGCAGGGCCGAGGCGGCGATGAGCCCGAGCAGGGTCATGTGCAACCGGCCGTAGCGCTCCTTCGACCAGGCCGTGGGCATGTAGCGGAGCAGCTCGGCCACCTTCTTCGGCTTGGCCTCCGGATGCTCCGCCACGATGATGCCGTAGACCGCCTGCTTGGGCATGCCGAGGCCCAGCAGCTCGGTCGCCTTTCTCCGGATGGCCTTGCTCATGGCAGCGCGAATGTCGGCCGCAGGAGCGATGCGCGTTCTCCGGCCATCACGGGCAGGCGTTGCTCATCACAATGCACCGGCGAGCACCTGCCGGGCATGCGCGTAGCCGATGGCGCAGATGAGGTCGGCATCGTGCAGGTCGAAGGCGCTGAACGCGGCCAGGTCGGGCGGCTCGATGAGCAGGCGGCAGCCCGCAGCGGAACGCGCCACCATCTCACGGAAGCTCAGGTGAACCGTGCGGTCGAAGGTATCCCAGAAGCCGATGCGTCCATCGAGCGGCGCCAGCGGGTTCACATACACCGCGATCACCTGTGCCCGGCGATCATCGAAGGGCTCGATAGGCAGGTTGTTGCTGAGGCCGCCATCCACGAAAGGCGCCCCGTTGACCTCCACGGCGGGGAAGATGATGGGCACCGCGCTGGTGGCCAGCAGCGGAAGCACCAGGTCGCCGTTGGAGAAGATGCGCTGCCTGCCCGTGGTGAAATCGGTGGCGCTCACGAAGAAGGGCATGCCCAGCTCCTCGAAGCGCCTTGCGGGGAGATGCGCTTCCAGGAAATCGCGCATGCGCTGCTGCGAGAGGCGGTCGCCACGCAGGATGCGCCACCGGTTGAAGATCTCGGGCACCTGCGCGTGGATCAGCGCGAGCACATCGGCGGGCGCCATGCCCCCGGCGATGAAGGCGCCGAGCAAGGCCCCTGCGCTGGTGCCGCTGATGGCCGACGGTGCGATGCCCGCCTCGGCACAGGCCTCCAGCACGCCCAGGTGCGCGAAGCCCCGGGCGCCGCCACCAGAGAGCACGAAGGGCACACGCTCCATGGCGGCAAAGGTCGGGTTCCGAGGCACGAACGCGATGGCATCGCAGGCAGCGGTCCGCAGGCTTGCCCGGTCTATCAGCTAGATTCGCTTGCGATGAGGGAGCTGACCCTGGCGCTCGCTTGCGCCCCTTGCCTGATCAGCGCCCAGAGCTGGTGCCCGCCGGGCGCCACCTGGACCTACGGCACCGACATGTTCAGCCTCTACGGCTATGCGCGTTACAGCTATGTGAGCGACACGCTCCTGGGCGGCCAGCTGGCCCAGCGCATCGATGCTGAAGGCGCCATGTCTTATTTCGGACAGCCCGGTGTGGACCAATGGGCCCAGCCCCGTGCGGCCTTCACGGCGCTCATCGGCGATGTGGTGGCCCTCTGGTCGGGCACCGGGCAGGCATGGGATACCCTGTTCTGGCTGGGCGCTGTGCCGGGCGATGGCTGGCTCAGGCGAGGAGGCCCGTTCGACAGTTGCGACCCGCCGGACAGCATCGTGGTGAGTGACACCATGACCGTAGTGCTCGACGGCCTTCCGCTGCGGCGCTGGGTGGTGCAGCAGCGCATGAACGGGATCACGTGGGGCAGCGAGGTGTTCACCGAGCGCCTAGGCTGGTTCATGAACCTGAGTCCATATCCGGCGTGCATGATCGTTGATGGCCCGGTGGGCATGCGCTGCTACAGCGACCAGGACATCGAAGTGAACTTCACCGGATTGGGCTGCGAGACCTTGGCTGGCATGGCGGACCAAGCCATCACCAGCCCGCTCGTGCTGTGGCCGAATCCTGGATCGGACCAGGTGACCCTATCGCCGGTGCCCCCGGACAGCCGTGTGGACGTGGTGGATGCCATGGGCCGCATCATCATCGCGCAATCTGGGCCGCAGCGCTCCGCGACCCTCTCCACCGCCGCGCTCGCGCCTGGAACTTACCTGATCCGCGCGGAGGGCGCCGATGGCGCACGCACCACCCTGCGCTGGGTGAAGGAGTAGCGCCTTCAATCCTGCCGGATCAACCGCCCGGTGCCCATCACGGTTGATTCGATCATTGCGGGATCGCCTCGGTAGTACACATCACCTGCGTCGCTGAGGCTCGCCCACAACCGGTCGCGCGCCCGGCAGCGCACATCGGCCACGCCATCGTTGCGCACGGCGCAGTCATCGGCCAGCAGGCCGCTGGCATCGAGCGGCGCCATGATGCCGGAGAAGAGCTCGGCCCGCGCGGTGCGCCCGCTCGCCTTCAGCGCGCCCGCCCCGGTGTGCAGGGCCAGATCGCAGCGGTTGGTGCGCAGCAGCAGCTCCGTGCCGCCCTCGGCGCTCCATTGCTCCAGCAGGAAGTAGTCGCAGCGCAGGGTGTCGGCGCAGCGCACCTCGCCGGTGCCGCGCAGCGTGAGGCGGCAGAGCCCCTGCACCGGCGCGCGCACGGTGATCCGCGGCTTGAAGCTGCGCACCCAATTGCAGCGCATGCGGTTGCTGATCCGGAGCGTACCTTCCTTCACCTCGGTCTCCACCTGGGCCAGCAGGTTGCCGCCGCCCTCCACGGCGATGGTGCCTGCGGGGCGCTCCTCGAGGACGAGGTCGATGCGGTCGCGCAGCTCGATGCGGTCGAAGGCGCCCACCGCGCGGGGCTCGCTGGTGAACGGACCTGTGGAGGTGACGCAATCGTCCCACTCATCGCGCTGGCAGCCCGTGAGCGCCAGCAGCAGCAATGGCAGTGCTTTCCTCAGTTCCATCGGTATCCGATGCCGAACTCCCAGTGGTCGGCGGTGGCGAAGTGGGTCTTGAGGCATGCGCTCGCCAGCAGGTGCCTGCCGATGCGGTAGCGCCCCCCGAGGCGCTGGTACACGAAGGAGTCGTCGGCGATGGGCGTGTACAGGTAGGCGCCGAAGTGGAGGAGCAACTCGCCGCGTCCCATGAGCAGCGCGCCGCCGGCATGCGCGCCCACCTGCGTGAACGCCGCACGGCCGCGCGCATCCAGCGCTTCATCGGCGGTGCCGAGGTCGCCCTTGCTGAACACATCCGCGCCCAGGGACCATGCGCCCTTTCCGCCGCGCCGCCACGAGGCATCGCACGAGAGCGAGGCCACGGCGCGCTGCCCATTCAACGGACGGCCGCTCTCGCTCACGCCGCCCGCGAGCACCACGGTGAACTCGCGGCGCTCGCGCTCGAAGCCACGGGTCTCGGGCACCGCGCGCTGCAACGGCGCCGCTCGCAGTGCATACGAAGCCCCCAGGCTGGCGGTGATGAAATTGAGGCCCAGGTTGGGCTGCTTCAGGCTGCCGTTGCTCCAATGGTTCACCGCGAGCCCTGCTTGCAGGGCCAGGCGGCCGGCCTCATAGCGCAGCTCGGGCATCACTTGGATGGCGGTGTTGATGCGCGAGCCGATGGCGATCTGGCGGGTGTTCTCCCGCCGGTCGAACGGCTTGGCCACATAGCCCACGCCCCACGCCAGCCGCAGCCCGAACCCGAGCCGCGGGCCATGCACGAGCGGCATGGTGAGGTAGGGCGCCAGCCCGATGGCATCGCCGATGCGCTCCGGATTCGCCATGCGCGTGTGGATGGCGAGCACGCCATAGCGGGGCTGCCCGTACGCCTGGTGCCATGGGCGATCACCGCGCACCTGCCGCTCCAGGAACAGCTCGCTGGCCCCGGCGTGGCCCTCCACGAGGATCCAGCTCGCAGGGCGGTGCGCCCACAGGAAGCCGAAATGCCCGCGCGCGCCCACCGACCAGGGCTGCTGGGCATGGCCGAGCAGCACGAGCAGCGAGCAGAGCGCGCCGGCCGTTGCGCGTATGGCGGCGACCCGGGCCATCAGGCTTCGATGGGCTGGTTCAGCGGATAGCGCACGCGGCCGTACTGCTTCATGTACAGGTCGTAGATGATGCCGTCGGCCAGGCCCACTTTGGGCACGAACACCTCTTCGATGCCGGCGAACTCGAGGATGCGCAGGAAGATGTCGGCGGCGGGGATGATCACGTCGGCGCGGTCCGGGCGCAGGCGCAGCAGCTTCACGCGGTCCTCGAAGCTGTGCGCGGCGATACGGTCGCGCTGGCGCTGGATGTCGGCGTGGCTCAGCGGCTCGCCGAAGGCATTCCCGTTCTCCTTGAAGATGCGGTTGATGTTGCCGCCGGTGCCGATGGCCATCAGCTGGCCATGCTGGGCGCGCAGGTCGTCGAGGAACTCCTGCATGGCCACCCAGTTATCGGGATCCACCCTGCCCTTGAGGGTGCGCACGGTGCCGATCTTGAAGCTCGCGCTCTTCACGCGGCGTCCGTTCTCGAGCCAGGTGAGCTCGGTGCTGCCGCCGCCCACGTCGATGTAGAGGTAGGGCCGGTCCTTCAGCAGGTCCTGCGTCCAGAAGGTGTTCACGATCAGGTCGGCCTCCTTCTTCCCGCCGATCACCTCGATGTGCACGCCGCTCTCCATCTCCGCGCGCGTGCGCACCTCCTCGCTGTTGGTGGCCTCGCGCATGGCGCTGGTGGCGCAGCAGCGCATGTAGCGCACGCCGTACACCTCGGTGAGCAGGCGGAAGGCCTTCAGGCCCTTGATCAGGTAATCGCGCTTGGCTGGCGTGATGGCCCCGCCGTCGAAGACGTCCTCGCCCAACCGGATGGGCACGCGCACGAGCGTCTGCTTCTTGATCACCGGGTGGTCGTCGCGCTCGATCACTTCGCCCACGAGCAGGCGCACGGCGTTGGAGCCGATGTCGATGGCGGCATAGGTGAGGTCGCGGTCCACGGCGCGAAGCTATCGGTTCGGCCTGCCCGCCGCATCGCCTGCGGGCGCATGCACCGGTGTCGCGGGAACCGCTTTCTTCGCCCGACACATCCCGCCCATGAGCACGACCAAGCGCAGCGGCGTTGACCGCTTCCTGGCCATCATCGAGCGCGCCGGCAACGCGCTGCCGCACCCCGCCACCCTTTTCGCCATCCTGGCGCTGGTGGTGGTGCTGATCAGCTGGATCGCCAGCCTCAGCGGCATGAGCGCCACGCATCCCGCCACGGGCG
>CAZJTB010000175.1:0-4574 GCA_964548485.1 uncultured Chryseobacterium sp.
GAAGGCCGATGCCGTGGTGGACGCCGCGCGCCGAAAAGGCGACGATCTGGTGAAGAAGGCGGAGGAAACGGACACCACGGTGAAATGACGGTTGGGGGTTGGAGGTTGAAGGTTGGAGGTTGAGCGCGAATCAGGATGAACGAGACAAACAAGCACCGAACCCTGCTGCCGACGACGATCATTGGCCGGTGGCTGGCTTTGCTGGCACTGGCCTCGCTGGCCACCGGTGCGGTGGCGCAGGACGACGATCCGTGCGCGAAGCCGACCGATAAGAAGATCATCAAGCTGCTGGACGAGGCCGCCAACGCCAAGGACCCCGCGCAGCGCCACGCCAAATTGAAGAGCACCCTGGAGATTGACGACGCGTGCGTGGAATGCAACTTCCGATTGGGCCTCTCGGCCTACCGCATCGCGAAGGAAGGCGGCAAGGGATTCGCGCCGGCCATCAAGTACCTCGAGGCCGTGCAGGCCAAATGCCCCGACTACCACAGCGACCTGCCCTACACCCTGGGCGCCATGCTCTACGCCGAAGGCAGGCATGCCGAGGCCGCGCGCGCCTTCACCGCCTTCCAGCGCTTCCCGCGTGAGGATGCCGCGCGCGTGGGCAAGGGCTACGACAAGCAGCAGAAGGAGGTGGACGCCATCATGCCCGAGTTGGAGTTCTACATCGACTTCTACCGCAACCAGCAGCCGCTGGACCCGCGTCCGCTGGCCAACGTGAACACCGCCGCCGACGAGTACCTGCCCATGCTCTCGCCCGACAACGAGCTGCTCATCTACACCCGCAAGCGGCAGGAGCGCGCGAAGGGCGACCCGGTGGCCCGCACCATCGAGGAGCTGGTGCAGGCGCGGCGCAGCGATACGCGCAGCGATTTCGGCGCGGGCACCGCGCTCGACGAGCCCTTCAACACCGGCGACAGCTACGGCGGGCTCACCATCAGCGTGAACAACAAGGAGATGTTCGTCACCGTGGGCGGCCCGGCCGATGCCCGCGGCTACCGCAACTACGACATCCACCGCTCGCACTACGACACCAAGTTCAACCTCGACTTCGGCGGTCAGGAATTCGTGTGGAACGGCCTGGACCGCCTGCCGGCCGAGGTGAACGGCACGGACACCTGGGAGAGCCAGCCCAGCCTGAGCGGCGATGGCCGCACCCTCTACTTCGCCACCGCCCGCGCCGACAGCCGGGGCATGGACATCTTCTGCAGCACACGCGACGACAAGGGCCGATGGTCGCCCGCCAAGCCGGTGCCCGGCATCAACACCGAAGGCGACGAGAAAGCGCCCTTCATGCACAGCGACAGCCGCACGCTCTACTTCGCCGCGCGGCCCAACGCGCAAGGGCAAGGGCATCGCAGCATCGGCGGCTACGACATCTTCTTCAGCAAGCTGAACGACGACGGCACCTGGACCAAGCCGCGCAACATCGGCCACCCCATCAACTCCGAGCACGACGAGCAGGGGCTGATCGTGAGCGCCGATGGCCGCTCCGCCTACTTCGCCAGCAACCGCTTCAAGGGCGCCGGCGGGCTCGACATCTTCAGCATCGGCTTGCCCACCGATGCGCGGCCCGATGAGATCCTGATCGTTAAGGGCCAGGTGCGCGACGAGAAGGGCCAGCTCGTGCGCGGCGCCGAGGTGGAGGTGAAGTACATGGATACCCGCAGGATCGAGACCCTCCGCGCCGACAGCGCCGATGGCCGCTATGCCGCCGTGCTGCGCCTGAAGCCCGGCAGCGACGTGGTGCTCACCGTGAAGAAGGAGGGCCACGTGTTCGACTCGCGCAGCTTCGCCATGGAGGACACGGTGCGGCAGGGCGTGGCCAAGGTGGACATGAGCGTGCAGAAGATCGAGGTGAACCGCAGCTACCGCGTGAACGACATCAAGTTCGCCACCAACAGCGCGGAGATCACCCGGAGCAGCGAATACATCCTCGACGAACTCATCGCCTTCCTGAAGGAGAACCCCTCGGTCCGGATCCGCATCGAGGGCCATACCGACAACGTGGGGCAGCTGGCCGACAACATGGCCCTGAGCAACGACCGGGCCTTCACCGTGATGGGCTACCTGCAGGGCAAGGGCATCGCTCCGGCGCGCCTCAGCTTCAAGGGCCTTGGGCCCACCAAGCCCGTGGCCGGCAACGACACCCCCGAGGGACGCGCGCAGAACCGGCGCACCGAGTTCGTGATCGTAGGGCGGTGAACCACTTGACGCGCCCGCCGTTATTTTTGGGACCCTTACATCATGCGCATCCCCGCGTTGATGGCCGTCCTGGGCATGACGGCCGTTTCAACCGCCCAAATCAGCCATGGCGGCCAGCCGGCTGAATGGCTCGTGCCCGGCCTGGAGCGCGGCACCCCCGAAACCATCGACCTGGGCCCTCCGCCCGAACCCGAGGAAGCCGCATGCGGGAGCGGGTTCCGCTACGGCGTGCAGCGCTTCGTGCAGGCCGATGTGCCCGCCCAAGGGCGCTGGGACGCCCTCCCCAACGGCGAGCGCTATTGCCGCCTGGCCCTGCGCAGCCCCGGCGCCGCCATGCTCAGCGTGCAGTTCGACCAATGGGAGCTGAACCCGGGCGACCTTGTGTTCCTCTATGATGCCGCGCGCAACAGCTTCATCGGCGGCTTCGATGCCAGCAACCGCGCGCCCGATGGCACCATGGCCACCGCCGTGCTGCCCGGCGAAGAGGTGGTGATCGAGCTCCGCACCAGCGGCCTGCACCGCCGGGCGCCCCAGCTGCGCGTGGCCAGCATCACCCACGGCCTCTTCGACATCTTCCGCCTCCGTGAGGCGGAGGAGGCCGACCGCGACTACAATCCCGGCTACCAGAGCGCGCCCTGCCATGTCAACGTCATCTGCCCGGAAGCGGCGGCCTGGCAGCTGGAGAAGCGCTCCGTGCTCATGTTCCTGCGCCCCGATGGCAACGGCTGCACCGCCAAGCTGCTCAACAACACCCAATCGCCGCGCAGGCCCTACGTGCATTTCGCCAACCACTGCTTCATCCCCAGCACGCTCAACCAGTACGTGTTCTACTTCAACTACGAGAGCCCGGCCTGCGTGGGCACCGTGGGCCCCACCAACCAGACCATCACCGGCGCCACGCTGCGCGCCAACTATTACTACACCGATTTCGTCATCGCCGAGCTGAGCAGCACGCCGCCGGCCAGCTACAACGCGTACTATGCCGGCTGGGACCGCAGCGGCGCCGTGCCGCAGCAGACCACGGTGATCCAGCACCCGATGTACGATGTGAAGAAAATCGCCTTCAACTACGACCCCTGCACCACCTACACCGATGCCATCGGGGTGCCCGCATGGCGGCAGTTCTGGGACCTGGGCCTGGTGCAAGCCGTATCCAGCGGGGCGCCGCTCTTCGACCAGAACAAGCGCGTGGTGGGCCACATGTACGATGGCGCCCAGGTGTGCAGCACCGCCACCACCGTGCCCACCGATTGCGCCAAGTTCAGCGCAGCGTGGGATGGCGCGTCGGCGGCAGTGCGCATGCGCGATTGGCTGAATCCCGCCAACAACCTCACCGTGCTCGATGGCTTCAACCCCAACGCCTCGCCCACCGTGCAGCTGCGGGTGCGCGCCTACCTCGAAGGGCCTTACAACAGCGGCACCACGCTCATGAACGCCACGCTGCGCGCCAACGGCCTGGTGCCGCTCGCGGAGCCTTACGCCGCCCTGGGCTACGCGCATGCAGGCGGCGGCGGCAACGAGACCACCACCAGCACGGTCCTCAACGTAACCGGGAACAATGCCGTGGTGGACTGGGTGGTGGTGGAACTGCGCAGCAGCGCCAACAGCGCCAACGTGGTGGCCACGCGCTCCGCGCTGCTGCAGGCCGACGGCGACATCGTGGCCGCCGGCGATGGCAGCTCAGCCCTCACCCTCGGCGCGCCCAGCGGATCGTACTTCATCGCGGTGAGGCACCGCAACCATCTGGGCATCATGACGGCCGGCACGGTGGCGCTCTCCAGCACGGCCGTCACGGTTGACCTGAGCAACGGCACCGCGCCGCTCTTCGGAGGGGCCAACGCCGTCAAGACCATCGGCAGCCGCAATGTGCTCTTCGCCGGCGATGTGGATCGGAACGGCATCATCCGCTACACCGGCCAGACCAACGACCGCGACCCCATCCTCACGCGCATCGGGGGCAATGTGCCCACCGCCACGGCCAGCGGCTACTTCCAGGAGGATGTGAACCTCGACGGCGTGGTGCGCTACACCGGCGACGGCAACGACCGCGACCCCATCCTGGTGAATGTGGGCGGCAGCGTGCCCACGAACACGCGCTCGGCGCAGCTGCCCTAGCCCTTCAGCAACCTGTTGCGCGCCATGCGCAGGTTGAGCATTTCCACCGCCACGCTGAAGCCCATGGCGAAGTAGATGTAGTTCTTGTTGATGTGCTCGCCCATGCCCTCGATGAGCAGGGCCATGCCGATCATCACCAGGAAGGCGAGCGCGAGCACCTTCACGGTGGCGTGCTTCTCCACGAAGGTGCTGATGGCGCCTGCGGCGAGCATCATGACCAGCACGGCGATCACCACGGCCAGCACCATGATGAT
>CAZJTB010000175.1:4584-6112 GCA_964548485.1 uncultured Chryseobacterium sp.
AGGGAGAAGACCAGGTCGATGAGGATGATCTGCGCGATGACGGAGGCCAGGCCCTTGTGCTTCCGCGTCTTGCCATGCCCTTCGTCCTGCCCGGTCACTTTCGCCCGGATCTCCACCGTGGCCTTGTAGATGAGGAAGAGGCCGCCCAGCAGGAGCACGATGTCGCGGCCGCTGAAGGGATGATCGAGCAGGGTGACGAAGGGCTTGTCGAGGCTCATGACCCAGCTGAGCGAGAGCAGCAGCAGGATGCGCGTGATCATGGCCAGCGCGAGGCCGATCTTCCGCGCCTTGCGCTGGTCGGCCTTGCTGGCGAGGCTGTTGCTGATGATGGAGATGAAGACGATGTTGTCGATGCCGAGCACGATCTCCAGCGCGGTGAGCGTGAGCAGGCCGATGAGTCCGTGCGCCGTGAGGAGGACGGATGGGTCGAGATGCGCGATTTCCAGCATGGGAATGGGGAGGCGGGTGCGAATCTATCTGGCGCCGGCACGCCCGATCACGATGGTCTCGTTGCGGTTCACCGGATTCAGCCAGTGCACGAGGCGGTCCATGAAGCCGGGCTCGGCCTTGCCGATCCATTCCACCGGTCCCATGACCCCTTCGATCCGCCGCTTCCTCGCCTCCAGATCCTCTTCGCCGATGAAGAGGATGGTGTTGGGCCGGGGGCGATCGCTCTTGGCCACCAGCGCCGAGTCCAGGTCCGCGGTGGGCTGCGTCCACGGCAGCACGGTCATGTTCCATTGGCCCAGGTAGAAGAGCGGGGGCATGGGCGCCTCACCCTCCGCCGTGTCCTCGATGATCAATCCCGAGACCGGCCCCAGGCCGCGCAGCGCGTACAAGGCCTCCACGCGGCTGCGCTTGCTGTAGGTGGTGCAGAGCACCGGCAGCAGCAACAGGTTCAGTCCCCAGGTGAGAACCAGCGCCCCGGTCCACAGGGCGCTCCTCCCTTGCCACCAGCGGGAATGCTGGCGCCAATGCTCCCAACCCGCATAGCCCAGCACGAAGAACAGCGGCACGATGGGCAGTATGAAGCGCTCCTGCTTGTTGGGAAACCACGAATGAATGGCCAGAAAGACGAGCGCTGGCAGCCAGATGAGCAGGGGCCGCGGCTGGCGGAAGAAGCCGAAGAGCACCGCCAGGCTCAAGGGCGGGATGAAGAGCCCGGCCAGCAGCAGCAGGTAGTTGTACCAGGGGAGCACGCCATAGGTGGTGGCATTCGCCAGGTTGTACTGCACGTATTGCGTGAACTCGGCGAAGGGTCGCTGCCACAGGTAGCCGTCGATGCCGCCCTGGATCACCAGCAGCGGAAGCGCCAGGCCTGCGGCGTACCGGACCGCCTGCGCCCATTCGCGCCGCAGGAGGAAGGCCAACCCCACCCCACCGGCGAAGAAGATGGTCTGGAAGCGCACGTTCATGGCCATGCCCATCCACAGGCCCGCGATCAGCGCGTCCCTCCAAGCGGGCGCATCGCTGCGCACGAGCCGCCACGCGCCCAGCATGAGGAAGGGGATGCAGGCCACCTCCACCA
>CAZJTB010000176.1:0-6109 GCA_964548485.1 uncultured Chryseobacterium sp.
GGGCCCATGATGCGGATCAAGAAGATGTTCGTGAGGGTTGAGGGTTGAGGGTTGAGGGTTGAGGGTTGAATGTTGGATGTTACATGTTGGATGTTGGATGTTGGATATTGCATGTTGGGTGTTATCGGGTGAGGTTTAGCGCTTTCACCAGGACTTCGGGCGTGTTGAACCTACCGGCCTGCGAGTAGCGGCGGCACCGGAAAGAGTGGCACCGGTTGGCGTGAGCGCCAATCGCGCATCTTCGCTGCATGGCATCCCGCGCCTTCGACCGCCGCACGCTGCTGCTTGTGACGGTGGCCGCGCTGGGCTACTTCGTGGACATCTACGACCTCGTGCTCTTCAACGTGGTGAAGCGCGAGAGCCTCGAGTTCATCCTGGGCACCGGGCACCCGGATATCAAGGACCGCGGAATCGACCTGTTCAACATCCAGATGCTGGGCATGCTGGTGGGCGGCGTGCTGTGGGGTGTCTGGGGCGACAAGAAGGGGCGCATCACGGTGCTCTTCGGCAGCATCCTCCTCTATTCGGCGGCCAACATCGCCAACGCCTTCACCTTCGACCTGGTGAGCTACGGCGCGGTGCGCTTCATCGCCGGGCTGGGCCTCGCGGGCGAGCTGGGCGCGGGCATCACGCTGATCGCCGAGACCATGCCGCGCGAGAAGCGCGGCTGGGGCACCATGATCGTGGTGACGGTGGGCGCGCTGGGCGCCGTGGCCGCGAGCATCGTGGGCGGCCATGGTGAGGGCATCAGCGCATTCATCGCATCGATCACCGGATACCGCCTCATGAACTGGCAGGTGGCCTACGTGGTGGGCGGCGCCATGGGCCTGGCCCTGCTGGTGATGCGCATGGGCACCTTCGAGAGCGGGCTGTACCGGAGCGCCGAGCAGAGCGCCGTGGAGCGCGGCAGCCTGCGCATGCTCTTCCTGGACCGGGCGCGCCTGCTGCGCTACCTGAAGACCATCGTCATCGGCGTGCCCATCTGGTACGTGATCGGGCTGCTGGTGAGCCTGAGCCAGGACGTGTTCGTGCCCGAGCTCGGCATCGATACCAGCGCGCTCGACGACGCGGGCAGGCAGCGCATCAACGGCACCGCGATCCGCTACGCCTACATCGGCCTCAGCCTCGGCGACCTGCTAAGCGGGCTGCTGAGCCAATGGCAGCGCAGCCGCCGCAAGGTGATCATGCTCTACCTCGGCCTCAACCTGGCGCTCACGCTCTTCTTCCTCTTCGGCCTGCGCGGCGCCACCATCGCCGCCTACAACTGGACCTGCCTGGCGCTGGGCATGGCCACGGGCTACTGGGTCATCTTCGCCACCGTGGCCAGCGAGCAGTTCGGCACCAACCTGCGCGGCACCGTGGCCATCACCGCGCCCAACTTCGTGCGCGGCAGCATCTACCCCATCACCTCGCTCTTCCGTGCGCTGGTGGTTCCCGTGGGCAACGTCACCGCAGCGCTGCTGGTGGGCCTGCTCTGCATCGCAGGCGCATTCTGGGCCGTGCGCCGCAGCAGCGAGACCTTCAGCCGCGACATGGATTTCATCGAGCAGTGACCATGACCAGCAGCATCCTTCTCTCCCGCCCCCTGGCGCCCTCGCTGGGCGAGGAGCGAGCGAGCCGCATCTGGGCCTTGGGCATCATCGGCGCATACGTGATCGCGAGCCTCGTGTACGGCTTCCTCAGCGACGCGCCGTGGGACGACGACTGCGTGGTGCGCTACTTCCATGCGCGCGAAGCGTGGAGCGACCCCGCGCACTTCTTCAGCGTATGGAACCGGCCGCTCTTCATGCTGCTCTTCGCGCCCACGGCGCTGCTGGGCCGCGAGGTGATGATGGTGCAGATGATCGCGCTCAGCGCCTGGAGCGGCTGGCTCCTTTACCGAGCGCTCCGTCACACGGGCGCGCGTGACGCGCATTGGGTGCTTCCCTTCTTTTTCTTCCAGGCCTTCTACTTCACGATCTCGCGCAATTTCCTCACCGAGCCGGTGGCCGTGGCGGTGATCTGCCTCGGCCTTCACGCCCTGGTGCATCAGCGCTACACGCTCTTCGCCATCCTGGGTGGCCTGCTGCCGCTGGCGCGCCTCGAGCTCATCGTGATCCTCCCCATCTGGGCCATCGCGCTGCTCCAGGCCGGGCAATGGAGAAGGATCGCGTGGATGGCCGTGCCGCTGCTCGTGCTCATGGTGGCGGGCTACTTCGTGAAGGACACCTCGAATCCGCTTTGGCTGCTGGAAGAGACCCTCGGCAAGGAGGGCAAGAACCGCTATGGCCACCGCGATGTGTGGCACTACTTCCACCGCTTCGCCTACGTCACCGGCCCGGTGGTCTTCTACTTCCTGGTGGTGGGCCTACTGGAGCGCGCGGCCCGTCGCCGCATCGACCTGTTCGTGTACGCGCAGGGCGTCGGCATCCTCCTGCTCTATGTGATCTTCTCCACCACGCTCGATACCGGCAACTCGGCCGGCTTCCTGCGCAACCTGATCCCCATGACGCCCTTCGTGGCGCTCATCGCCTACGATGGGCTCATGGCCTGGACGGGGCGGTCACGCGAAGCGCAGGGCGAAGCGGCATCGGCGCAACCGCTCTCGCGCGATGAGCGAAAGCGGCAGAAGCGCGCAGCACCTCGGCGCGAAGCGCCAGCGTGGTGGAAGCATGGGCGCGTGCACGCCTTCGGGCTCATCGCCGTGGCGCTGCTGCACCTCTACTTCAGCAGGAAGCTGGAGGCGCACCACAAGATCTCCGAAGTGGTCGATCGCGCACCCGCGGTGATCGGCGCCGTGCTTTTCGTTGCAGGGCTCGTGCTCGCCATCCGTTGGCGTGCGCGCCCTGTGCCGAGCGCGCTCTTCGCCACGCTCAGCGCAAGCGTAGGAGCCGCCGCGCTCGCCTTCGCCCTTTGGACCGAACGGCCTGATGCCCACTTGAACCACGAGCGCAAGGCCGTGTCCGTGGTCAGCGCCTTGTACAAGGGCAGCTACCTCCGCGAGTGGCCGCTCTACGCCAACCATGCCTGGTTCTTCTGGCCCAGCGATCTTGGCTATCCTGACCGCGACAAGTACCGCACGCTGAACAAGGCCGGGCTTGATGCAGCGCCCGTGGGAAGCGTGCTGCTCTGGGAGAACCATTACGCGAACCGCCTGCAGGGCGACCAGCAACTGGACGACCTCTACAAGCGCAGCGACCTGGTGGAGCTGATGCATGTGGTGAGCCGCGACCGCCGCGCCATCGTCGGCCTCTTCCAGAAGACGGATGGCACACCGGTCGACGCGGCGGCGAAGCGGGAGCGCTTCATGCGCGAGCATCCCGGCAGCGCCTATGCCCTGCATGCCGTGAACCTGGAGCAGAGCCGGGCGCGCCGCTTCAACGAAGCCCTGGAGACCGCCCGCAGCATGGTGGTGGCCGACAGCGCCTATGTGGAAGGCCGCCTCGCCATCGGACAGGCCTACTTCGACCAGCAGCGCTACATGGAGGCCGCCGCATCCTTCACGCAGGCGCTGAAGCAGGATACGGCGCTGCATGCCCTGCAGTACAGCGTGGCGCTCTGCCACCTGCGCGCCAACGACAACGCCGGAGCCGTGAAGGCCATACGCCCCTACCTCCGGCGCAACCGCAAATCGAAGGAAGGCTATGAGCTGCTCGGCGTGGCGTACTACAACCAGCAGAAGTTCGACAGCGCGGGCACCGCGTTCGATCAGTGCCTGAAGATCGACCAGCGCATGATCTCCGCGTGGCTCAACCGCGCCAGCTGCCGCCTCGCGCAGAACCGCCTGGATGCGGCGCTCGGCGACGTGGATGCCGCGCTCGCCATCGAGCCGGGCAACCGCACAGCGCTGCTGAGCAAGGCCGGCATCCTGCTGCGCAAGGGCCGTCGTGATGAAGGCTGCAACCTCCTGCGCCAATTGGCCGCGGCAGGCGATCCAGCGGCGCAGCAGCAGCTCGCGCTGTGCGCGCAGTGAACGCCTTACACCTCCTCTTCCTCCTCATCGCCGCCGCTCATGAGCGCGCCCAGCACATCGCCGAAGCGATGGCCCTGCGTGAGCTTGCTGCGCCCGATGCGGCTGTGCTCCGCCAGGCCGTGCAGCATGAACTCCATCCACAACGGCACTTCATCGGTCTGTAAGTAGCCGTGCTTGGCCAGCACCTTCTCGCGCAGACCCGGCACAGTGCCGAGCGCCTTCAGGTGCCGGGTGTCGGGCGCGTCGGCCAGCAGGTCCAGCTGGTCGTTGTCGAACCAGTCGAGCAGCGCGGAGTAATCGTCGCGGCCGGGCGGCCTCTTGCTGGCCTGCTCGGCGGCACGGCGGGCCTTCACCGCATCGGGGAAGAGCTCCTTGAACACGTTGCGGATGGCCGTGGCGATGAGGATGCGCGCCACGCTGTCGGCGCCCTCCTGCTCGCCCTCGTACACCAGCTCGATCTTGCCGTTGATGGCGGGCGTCACCGCCCACAGGTCGGCGATGCGGGCCACGGTGCGCTCCTCGCCGTTGCGCAGCGCGCGGCGCTCGGCAGCGCCGATCAGGCTCTCCAGCGCGCTGATGGTGAGGCGCGCGCTTACCCCGCTCTTCGGGTCGATGTACTCGCTGGCGCGTGCCTCCAAGGCGATGCGCTCCACCAGCACGCGCAGCAGGTCGGGCACGCGCACGCGGGTGGCCTGCTCCGGGGCGATGCGCGCCTCCTGCGCGGTGATGCGCATGCCCAGCTCGATGCTCGTGGGGTAGTGCGTGAGGATCTGGCTCTGGATGCGGTCCTTCAGCGGGGTGATGATGGCGCCGCGGTTGGTATAGTCCTCCGGGTTGGCGGTGAAGACGAACTGGATGTCGAGCGGCAGGCGCAGCTTGAAGCCGCGGATCTGCACATCGCCCTCCTGCAGGATGTTGAAGAGCGCCACCTGGATGCGCGGCTGCAGGTCGGGCAGCTCGTTGATCACGAAGATGCCGCGGTGGCTGCGGGGCACCAGCCCGAAGTGGATCACGCGCTCATCGCTGTAGTCGAGCTTCAGGTTGGCCGCCTTGATGGGGTCGCTGTCGCCGATGAGGTCGGCCACGGTGACATCGGGCGTGGCCAGCTTCTCCGTGTAGCGCTGGTCCCGGTGCAGCCAGGTGATGGGCGTGGCATCGCCCTGCTGCGCGATGAGGTCCTTGGCGTAGCGCGAGATCGGCGCCAACGGATCGTCGTTGATCTCGCTGCCCGCCACCACGGGGATCCATTCATCAAGGAGCTGCACGAGCGAACGGGCCATGCGCGTCTTGGCCTGGCCGCGCAGGCCGAGCAGGTTGATGCTGTGCCCGGCGAGGATGGCGCGCTCGAGGGCGGGGATCACGGTGTCCTCGTAGCCGTGGATGCCCGCGAAGAGCGGCTCGCCGCTGCGGATGCGGGCGATGAGGTTGGCGCGGAGCTCGGCCTTCACGGAGCGGGGCGCGTAGCCGCTCTGCTTCAGTTGGCCGAGGGTGGTGGGCTGTTTTTTCATGGGGCTTGGGAGGGCGCATCATGATGCGCCCTTGCGCTGGATATCATGATGCCTTCCGGTTGGATGCGTGATCACGGAACACCATGTCCGCGAGGCCTTGCAGGCCGGTGTAGAAGGCGCGGCCCTGGTTGGCCTCGGTGAAGCGCTCGATGAAGCGCTGGAGATAAGGGTCTCGCGCGATCATGAAGGTGGTGATGGGGATCTTCGCCTTGCGCGCGCGGGCGGCGGCATCGAGGCAGCGCGCCACGATGAAGTCGTCGAGCCCAAAGCTGTTCATGTAGTACTCGCCATCGCGCTTGATGCAGCTGGGCTTACCGTCGGTGATCATCACGATGCGACGGTTGCGGACCTTCCGACGGCGCAGCAGGTCCATGGCCAGTTCCAAGCCGGCCACCGTGTTGGTGTGGAAAGGCCCCACTTGCAGGTAGGGCAGGTCCTTCAGGCTCACCTGCCACGCATCATTGCCGAAGACGACGATGTCGAGCGTGTCCTTGGGGTAGCGTCGCTTGATCAGCTCGGCCAGCGCCATGGCCACCTTCTTGGCGGGCGTGATGCGGTCCTCGCCGTAGAGGATCATGCTGTGGCTGATGTCGATCATGAGCACGGTGGCGCAGGCGCTCTGGTGCTCGGTCTCGATCACCTCCAGGTC